>CAZKJC010000094.1:2350-7931 GCA_964552995.1 uncultured Ruminococcus sp. | reverse complement strand
GCTCCAATCAGCGCGTGATAGACGTAAAGGAAACGCTGCGGCTTGGTAAGATCGTACTTTTTGACTAGAGCCGGAGGTTATAGTCAATAATGAAATATTATTCGGGAGGATAGCTATGAGAAAAAATTTCGGAAAAAAGACCTGGTTCTATCCGATGCCTGTGCTTATCATAGGCAGCTACGACGAACAGGGCAACGCGGACGCTATGAACGCAGCATGGGGCGGAGTTTACGACGCTAATCAGATCATGATAAGCCTGAGCGCGGGTCACAAGACCACAAAGAACATCAAGGCAAAGGGCGAGTTCACCGTCAGCTTTGCGGACGCGGCGAACGTGGTCGCGGCGGATTATGTCGGAATGGAGTCCGCGAACGACGTTCCCAACAAGCTGGAAAAGGCGGGCTGGCACGCGGTAAAGAGTGAAACGGTAGACGCTCCGATCATCAAAGAGCTTCCGCTTGCGCTGGAGTGCAAGCTTGTCAAGTTCAACGAGGACGGCAAGGTCATCGGAGAGATAGTCGGCATAAGCGCGGACGAGAGTATTCTCGGCGCGGACGGCGAGGTCGATCCCAAGCTGTTCGGGGCACTGGGTCTGGACCCCGTAAGCAACGAATATCGCGTTATGGGCGAAGCGGCAGGGCACGCTTTCAAGGACGGCGCAAAGCTGAAATGATAAAAACCACCGGTTCACAGCCGGTGGTTTTGATTATTTAGTTGTACTTCCGAATCCGCCGTTTCTGACGCCCTCCGCATTGTCGTCGTAGGTAATGCCGTATTCCACGAAAATCCCCTGCGCGAAAGCTGTTCCGGCGGGAATTTCTAGGGTCTTGCCCTCGTTGGTGTCGTTGGTGATCTTTATGAAAATATGCCCCTCGTTATCGGAGTGATAGTAGTCGCTGTCGATGATCCCGACGGTATTGTTCAGCTGCAGGCGGTACTTGAAGCCCAGCCCGCTGCGCGGATATATTTTCAGCACCCAGCCGTCCTCGATCATAACGCGTATTCCCGTGGGTATCTTCGCGGTATCATTGGGAGCAAGCGTGATGTCATAAGGCGCATAGATATCATACCCCGCCGAGCCGCTTGTAGCACGCGCGGGCAGCCTGATATAACCGTATATCTCCTCCGCGTTTTTTTGCCCGCAGCCCTCCAGGAACTGCTTCAAACTAACCTTTTCAAACCGTGCGATACGTTTCATTGCGTCCTCCATAAATGTTAAAATTTAGTGCGAAGCCATTCCGCCGTTAAGGTAATGGAAAGAATTTCATCAAAGATAATTTTCCTTTATCCATGACAGCACCTCACCCTGTACATCGGCGCTGTCTACCCAAAAATCCGGAGCAAAGCCTTTACCCTCGGCGCAGTCGTTCGGATCGCTGCATAAATTGAGGGTGTTGGGGATACGCGCTATGATTTTTGAGTGCTTTAAAGAATAACTCGCCACATTTCCGAAAGTATTGCACCCCATTGAATTTTCCCCTATCAGAATGAAGTGCTTCAAGCTTTTAGCATATAGGATCGCCGTTTCTCCGGAAGAAGCCGTATCGCCGTTTATCAGCATGATCAGGGTTCCGTCAAATTTTCCCAATTCGGTATTGTAGGGCTGCGATTCGCTTATGACCCACTCGCGGTAATGATCCTTGTTTTCCGTTACCGGAGATATCAATGTTGCGGAATGCTCCTCACAATGAACATAATCGTTTAAGCCTTTTATAAACTCACGCGTTATTTTATTATATCCGCCTTGATTTGACAGATAGTTCAATACCAACACTTTATCATTCCGATGTTTACTGCCCATCGCGATAAAATCTGTCTTTTCATTTAACCCGTTTACATAGTCGCAGCAGTTAGACCGATATATGCCGATAGAATCCTTTGTATCAAACCGCATACAAATATCAAGTGCTTCGGTTTTTTCGATTGCTTTGCACCTGTGAACGGGAACATTTTGTAATATACCGTCGATCTGTAATTGAATAGATTTTACGGCGTTGAATGAGCGGCAGCCAACTAAAAAGTGCTCCTTGCTTTTCGGCGAAAGCGTTTTGAAAAAACAATTCTCGCCTTTAATAACAGCTCCAATCTTAACTGTGCTATCATTGCTTTTGATCACCCTATAAGTATTGTCGGTCTTTTCGACGATAAAATCCGTAAAATAAGCCAAATACTGCTTTGAGAAACCCAGTCGGCCCGAAAGAGGTGAGGCGAACGAAAAATGATTGTCAACAATACCCCTGTTGAAGCTTAAATGAATTTTTCTGCAAAAATCACTTATGTATATTTCTTCGCTGCCGGAAATAAAACCGGCTATTTCGTTATAACACGATTCAAAATCAATGCCCTGATTTTCCCAATACTCCTTGCCGCAATAGCGATTGTTTATAAGATAGATCAACTCGGATAGATCTTCGGAGGCCTGCTCTTTTGTGACAGTACTTGGCGCTTTGCTTACCGGCATATATTTTTCGAAGCGCTTTGGCCGGGTTATATATTCATCAAATATCATCTTTGTCACCTCCGCGTTTGCGGGTGTTTTTACTATAAATTTTCGGGAGAGGTCAAACAACCTCTCCCGAAAAAGTAAAAATATTCCGTTGGTTGCGGGAGCAGGATTTGAACCTACGACCTTCGGGTTATGAGCCCGACGAGCTACCGAGCTGCTCCATCCCGCGATATCTCATTCGTTATTTCCGAATGCTTTTCTATTATATCACATTATATTTGATTTGTCAACCCCTTTTTTAAACTTTTTTCAAAAATTTTGAAAAAATAAGGCGCACGGTCAATATTGACGTGCGCCGCGGTTTCGTGATCTATTGATTAAGCCGAAAATGAACGGGGATACCGTTGCGGTACTCGATCTCGGGTTCACCCTGGATAAGCGGGAGAAAATAATTGAGAGCGTCGATGGTCACATTGTTGCCCTCGGAGTTTATCCATTCGCGCGGGAATTTCTTTTCGCGGTTGGCAATCTTGGTGATGTCCGCAGTCACTATCTCCACGCGGTAGGGGTTGTTGCTGATACGCCTGAACACCATCATAACTCCGCTTTTCCCCTCGGTAAGCGCGGCGGAGATGGCGGCTCTGCCGATACGCTCAGCCTCTTCAATATCCGTAAGTGAGGCTATATGCGAGCTGCACCGCTGCATAACGTTGAGCTCTATTGAGCGCACCTTGCAGCCGATATGCTCCGAGGTGTACTTCTCAAGGTATTTGCCTATACCCGAGAGGTACTTGTGCCCGAACGCGTCGGTAAGCTCCGAGGAAAAGCCACCGGTCTCGCATTTGATGCCCTCCGACACCGCCACTATGACCGCCTTGTAGCGAAGCTGCGCCTGCCGAACGTCCTCCAGATATTTCTCGGGGGAGAAATCGCTCTCGGGAAGATATATCATATGCGGAGCGGGCTCGCCGTTAGCTCTCAGCACGCAGGAGGAAGCCGCGAGCCAGCCCGCGTCCCGCCCCATTATCTCAACGATAGTTACCGAGGGGATCGAATAAACGCGGCTGTCGCGGATTATTTCCTGCAAAGAGGTAGCGACGTATTTCGCCGCCGAGCCGAAGCCCGGGGTGTGGTCGGTCTCGGTGACGTCGTTGTCAATGGTTTTGGGAACTCCCACCACCTTGATATCCACGCCCTTAGCCTTGAAATACCTGTCCAGCTTCATTACCGTGTCCATGCTGTCGTTGCCGCCGATGTAGAAAAACGCCTTGATATTATGGCGCTTGAAGGTATCAAGGATTTTGCGGTAGGTCTCCTCGTCCTCCTCAAAGTCCTTGAGCTTGAAGCGGCAGCTTCCGAGAATGGTGGAGGGCGTTTTCATAAGGAGCTGCTTGTCTCGCTCGTCCATTATTATGTTGCGGAGATTGAGCAGACTGTTGTGCAGTATGCCCTCAATGCCGTTTTCCGAGCCGAATATCTCGTCGACCTCTGGATAAGCCTCCGCTCCCGAAAATACCCCCGCAAGCGAGGCGTTGATGGCGGCGGTAGGACCGCCCGATTGTGCGACCGCAATATTAAACATAGTTTCTTACCAATCCCTTTCGCCGATAGCGTCCTCAATGTCGATATCAATCCCGAACCATTTCAGTATATACTCAACAGTTGTCCCGATGCTGTCTCGGGCTACGGTCTCTATCTCGCTGTCGTTATCCTCAAATTCCTCCTGAAGATCGTTGATAGCACACGTCATTTTGTCGAGCTTTTTCTGAATGATCCCATTATCGGTCTCGCCGTTTTCCAGCAGTGCGATAACGGGGCTAATCGTATTTTTTACCTTGTCAACAAGGAAATCGGGGAAATAGCCGTCATTATACATATCCTCCAGCAGAACATAGCTTTCGTCAAATTTTTTCATAATATCCCTCCGATAAAGCGGGGGAACGCGAAAGGCTGTTCCCCCGTCAGCAATTATTTAATCACCAAAGGAAATTCCGATATCCTTAGCGGTTTTTACCATCTTGCAGTCCTCGGGAACAAATTTGGTCTTCATAGCCACATCGCCGAGGGGATTTTCGGTGATCCTGCCGTCCACCATAGCAACGGTGTAGCCGAACTTCTCCTTTTTAAGGAGCTGCGCCGCGTGAGCGCCGAACTGCGTCGCGAGAACGCGGTCATAAGCCGAGGGGCTTCCTCCGCGGAGAATATGCCCGGGAACGACCGTTCTTGTTTCAAGCCCTGTTTTGAGCTGTATTTCCTTGGCAATACGCGCGGTCGCGGTAGTTTCGCCGCGGTCGGCGCGGAGCTTAGCACGCTCCTTTTTCTTGAGCTTAGCCTCCTCAACGTCGAAGCAGCCCTCCGCTATGGCAAGGATAGAGAACGCCTTGCCCGCGTCCGCGCGCCGCTGGCACGCCTGCGCTACCTTGTCGATATCAAAGGGTATCTCGGGCAGAAGAATGATGTCCGCGCCGCCCGCAAGACCGCTGTACAGCGTCAGCCAGCCTGCCTTATTGCCCATGATCTCTATGCACATAATGCGGCTGTGGGAGTTCGCGGTGGTGTGAATGCGGTCGATGACCTCCGTGCCGATATCCACCGCGGTATGGAATCCGAATGTAACGTCCGTGCCGAAGATATCGTTATCAATGGTCTTGGGGAGCCCGATAACGTTCAGTCCCTCCTCGGAGAGCATATTCGCGGTCTTGTGAGTACCGTTGCCGCCGAGGGTGAACAGGCAGTCCAGCTTGAGCTCCTTGTAGGTCTGCTTCATTTCCTTTACCTTGTCCACCTTGTCGTCCTCGATGATCTGCATCATCTTAAAGGGAGTGCGCTTCGTGCCGAGAATAGTGCCGCCCGTGGTCAGTATCCCCGAGAAATCCGAGGGCTGCATTTCCTTGTATGCGCCGTGAATAAGTCCGTGATATCCGTCATGGATACCGATGATCTCCACCTTTTCCTCGCCGAAGCACTCATAGGTCGCCTTAGCTACGCCGCGGATAGTGGCGTTGAGCCCGGGGCAGTCGCCGCCGCTGGTAAGAATGCCGATCCTTAATTTTGCCATAATATTATCCTCCTTATTAAAACGCTCGGCGTTCGCTCCAAAATTTCTTTGAAATTCTGGAGCTCGCTTCACGGTAT
>CAZKJC010000094.1:0-2340 GCA_964552995.1 uncultured Ruminococcus sp. | reverse complement strand
TCGCTTATATTATTTGACCCGATCGATCTTAAGCCTGTTGTCGGTGCCGTAAAACAGCATTTTATACATACTGAACAGCCTTGAGCATATTCTGTCGGAATACCTCTCGGGCAGTTCCCGTATTGAAAAGTTAGTGCTTACGATCATAGGCAGCCGTCGGTTGATCCTCGCGTTGATTATTTCATATATCTGCGAGAGGTTGTAGTCGGAGCTGTTTTCCGCGCCGAGGTCGTCCAGCACCAGCAGATCGCAGCCTGTTAGAAGCGACATTGTATCGCCGCCCGACCGCCCGAACTGCTCGTTGTTGAGCGTTCTCAAAAGCTCGGGAACAGAGCCGTAAATGACGCTGTGACCCCTCTCTATGACCCTGTTGGCTATCGCCAGCGAAAGATGAGTTTTCCCGAGCCCCGTCGCTCCCATCATAAGAATGCCGTTTTCGCTGCCGTCAAAATCCTCGGCGAATTTAAAGCAGCGGGTGAATACCTCTGTCATAGCCGAACGCTGGCTGACGGAGGGGTTATCGGGGCAGGGGGAGTCGGGGTATAAATTCAGGTCGAAATCAACAAACCGGCTCAAGGTCATTGCCGCCTGCTCGTTCATATCCTTTGAAGCAGCCGCGTAGACCAGCTTCATAAAGCAGCCGCACCATTTGCCGTCCGCGCACCCTTTATCCCCGCAAACGGGGCAGGTGTAGATCGGGTCGAGGTAATCCGCGGGAAAACCTCCCGCTGCAAGAAGCTCTCTCATATTCTTCTGAATATTCAGATTATCTCTTCGCAGCTCCTCTATAAGCTCCGTGACATTTTCCCGATGAGACAATATCGCGGGAGCAATCTTTGAGGCGGTAAGCGCCAGCCGCGATTCGAGCTGCCCGTATTCGGGGAGCTTTTTAAGCACCTCGTTCCTGCGGTTTTCCTCCAGAGCCTTGTTGTATTCCCGCCGCTTGTCCAGTTGGAAATGGGCGGCAGCGTAATATTTTTCGTTCAAACTCATATTTATCCTTTACCCGCCCTTATCTGAGCGATAAGCTCCCTTGTGTCTACCGCCGGTTCGGAACGGCTGACGATTTCCGACTGATTATGTATCTGCGCCATTATCTCGTTTACGTCAAAGCTGGACTGACTTGCGGCGGGTCGCGGCGAAAAGCCTTTTTTCTGGGGATTTTTCGCCTTATATTCCTCCTGCTTTCGCTGAACGCCCTCGGCGGTGGTTATCCCTTCGGCCCGCCAGCTTTCAAGTATCCTGTTCATATAGGGGAACGACAGCTTGCCCGCGGAATTTATCGTGATGTCATACGCTAACATTATCATATCCTCACCGAAGCCCCATTCCTCCGACCAGGTATGTATAAACTCCTTTTGCTTTGGGGCAAAGGCGCTTTTAATTTCCATTGCGGCTTTCAGTCTGTCCTCAATATCGCCGCGGCGGGTGATGAGCCGTATACGTTCCTCGGCGAGATCGAGGGTGTTTATCTCGTCCTCGCTCCAGCTTTCCGCGCATTTCTGGATATAGGCTATGCTCGTTTTCTTGATACGGAAGCAGTGGTCAAGCAAAGTGAGCGCGACGGGGATAGGCAGTCCGTAGTAATCTATAAGCGAAGCGGTGCTTTGAAGCTCCTTCTGATTCATGGCGCGCCCGTATATGCTCTCCGCGTTTTTGAAGAAAGCCTTGGTGTTGTTGTCGCGGTTTATTATCCTGTTGATATCCCCCGAGGTGTAGAACAGGCTGCCCTCGCCCACGCGCTTTACGGGGCGCGGAGTTTTTTCCGCGGGGATTTCACCGAGCGTGATCTGCTCCGCGGGCTCTGCCGCGGCAGCGATCTTTTCCGAAGCGGGAGCGGCAGGGGAGAGCGCCTCGGAGCTCTCGTCATAGCGGACTATGCCGCGCTGCACCCAGAACTGCGCAGCGTCCTCCAGCTCGCCCTCCAGCCTGAACCCGAGAGCCTCCTTAAGCTCCTTTTCGGAGAAGCTCTCACCGCCATGCCGCAGTAAGAAAAGCAACAGCTTAAGGGAATTTCCACCCGCGATTTTAATATATTTGTCAACAACGCTTGACGGAACGGCAAAAACGCTGTTCCATTCGCCCGCGTTCAAGGAATAATTCATATTAACACTCCGTTGGCGGTTGACGATTGTAATGTCAGCTTCGCCGATAAATTATATACTATTATTTTACCATATTTTTAAAGATTTTTCAATAGGGAAAGGGGATTTTTTACGGTGAATGTTGTAAATGATATTTTGATGTAATAAATATGGGTATCGCTGAATGCATTGGAACTCCTTGCGCGAAGCGCGGACTTGTTTTCGCTTCCTTTTGATACAAAAGGAAGTGGGGTGC
>CAZKJC010000093.1:0-9480 GCA_964552995.1 uncultured Ruminococcus sp. | reverse complement strand
GCAAAACGCGCCGCTTTTTGAAATTCTGATGCGTGGGCTTTATGTCGCTTTTGACTGACGCCGCCTTTGCTGCGGTCGCCTTTTGTTGTTCTTGGCTAATATGGCTTTTGTTGCTCTTTGCCCTATCTTCTGAATCTTTCAATATTCGCTCTGATATTTTCGCACAGAAGATCAATATTGCTCTCGCTCGTATCGGCGCACAGCGAAACTCTCAGCGCGCTGTCGCTGTCCTTATCCGAAACGCCGAACGCCGCGAGCACCCCGCTCTTTTTCCCTCTGGAGCATGCGGAGCCGCTGGAAACATATATTTCCTTTTCCTCCAGCGCGTGCAGCATTATCTCGGAGCGCACGCCCTTTACGCTGAAATTTATTATATTCGGAACGCATTTTTCGTTTGAATTTACGCGTATTCCGCTCATCTGCGCGAGGTTGTCCAGCAGCCGCGCCTTAAGCCGCGCAAAGCGCTCCCTGTCGCCGCGGTAGGCTTTTACCGCCGCCTCAAAGCCCGCGATAAGCTCCACCGACTCCGTGCCCGAGCGCAGATCTTTCTGCTGTCCGCCGCCCACCAGCAGCGGCGCCGTGCGTATTCCCTTTTTGACATAAAGCGCGCCCACTCCCTTAAGAGCGTGCACCTTGTGCCCCGAAACGCTGATCAGATCGCCCTCCAACGGCATTTTAAGAAAACCCTGCACCGCGTCTATATGTACTATCGTCTGCGGATTCGCCCGCTTTACCAGCCTGTACAGCCGCGCCGTATCCACCGCGAAGCCCGTTTCGTTGTTGACCGCCATACAGCTCACCAGCAGCGTTTCACCGCCGACCGCGTCCGCGAGCGCTCCTTCGAAATCGTCATAGTCCTTCGGCGCGAGCCTTATGACCTCATATCCCCTTGCTTCAAGAAGATCGATCGCTTTTGCCGCCGAGGGGTGCTCTATGGCGGTAGTCACGATCTTTTTTCCGTTTCGCGGATACTTTTCCGCCGCGCCCGCTATCGCCGTGTTATTGCTTTCGGTAGCCCCCGAGGTGAACAGCACCTCTCCCTCGAGCGCCGTACCCCCGCCCAGCGCGGCGAGTATCGTCCTTTTAGCGGAGCTTACTATCTGCTCCGACATTATCCCCATTCTATGCAGCGAGCTGGGATTGCCGAACCGCTCTCCCGCCGCTTTGACTACCGCCTCGACGCACTCCGCACATGGCTTTGTGGTCGCGGCGTTATCAAGATATACCATAAATTCCTTTTTCTCCCACATCGTAGGTATTCATTCAACTATATAGCTTATATCAGTATATCACATTTTCAATCATTTGAACAGAGATTTTTAAAATTTTTCAACATTTTTTCATACTGGTTACGGTTTAATTACAAAATGGTTACAAAACGGTTACAAAAATGCCGAAATAGTTACACAAAAATAACAATTTTACGAATTTGGTTACAATCCTGTTATAGATGTTGATTTTTTTGGTTATATGTGGTACAATATGTATTAGTTAAAGAGTCTGAATTTCAAAAAGTGCGCATTTGCCTAAATGGCAAATGCTGCGCGGTTTCGGCGAATTTTGCGCAAAATACCACATAATGATATAAGCTGCTATGTGATTGTTGCGCAAAATTACTGCACGCGTAGCGAGTGAACGGAGTGTGATTAGACGAAATTTTGAAATTCCCATTTAAATCATTTGCTTCTCGTCAACACTTAATATACAGACCGCATATAAAGATAACCCCACAATTGTTATATATCAAATCCTCCAATTCCGAATCCCGCCGTCCGTTCAGGGCAGCGGGATTCGGGCGTATGGGGCAAATATGGCGAAGCGGTTCTATTCGACCGCTTCCTCTATCTCCTCGCGCGAGCCGAAATAATCCTTTGTCAGCCCGCATACGGGGCAGCGCCAATCGTCGGGGATATCCTCGAATTTTGTCCCGGGAGCGATCCCCTCCGAGGGGCAGCCAAGCTCCTCATTATAAAGATATCCGCAGGGGCAGAGATATTGTTCCATTATAACACTTCCTTTCATTCCGCGCCTTGTGGACGCGCGGCGTCCGTCCGCGTCGTTTTTTGGGATATTGCGAACAGACTTTGTGGTTATTTTGCGCCGCCGCGCCCAAAATATGATAAAAGCATTTGTTTGTATATTTTTTCCTATAATTGATAAAATTAACGTAAAAATGATCCGCTCACGGTCAGCATCACCTAATGGAATAACAGTCCCGAGCCGCATACAAGGAGAGAAATTTGAAATTTTTATATTAAATCCTTACAAAACAGTGACGAAAAATGTAATGTTTTTGGAAAAAGAGAAAAAAGTATTGGAAAAAGACTTTTTTTGTTGCATAAAAAAGCGATTTGTGTTATACTAATGATGGACGTTTATGTGCTACGCTTAAAAAATTAACATTTTTTGACAAAAAAGTATACCATCGGACGGCGCCGCGGAATACGGCGCTGCCTCGGGAAGGAATGCTTAAATGATAAAAGAAAACCAAAAGCTGTTTAACAGGCTTAATGTGATCACCGACGCCGCTGCCGCTTTCGTTGCCGTCACGCTGTCCTATCTGCTGGTATTTTATGTGCTGGATTTCAGGGAAAATTATCCGCTTATCGATTACATAAAGCTGTCAATTCTGTTTGCGCCCGTGCAGATAATCACATTCGGGTGCATGGGTCTTTACGACTCCTTCAGGACAAAATCATTCCCTCACGAGCTGGGGAAACTCGTGCGGGCGTTTATTGTGGACGGGATCATGATGATCACCATGCTCTACATAATCCATCTCTTTAATTTTTCCCGATGGGCGCTATTCATATTCCTTGCGCTCGATCTGCTGATCGTTGCCACAAAGCGCTTTATTATGCGGAAAATTTTAAAAAGCGCACGGAGCAGCGGCTACAACAAAAAATTCGTTCTTCTTGTGGGAAGCGGAAAGGCTGCAAGCGAGTATCTCGCGGCGGTCTCCGAGGACAGATCGCTGGGTCTGGAGTGCGCGGGTTATGTGGGAAATAAGGGCGCGCTTGATTCCAAATGGTTGGGCGGCTATGAGGACATCGTTTCGGTACTGGACGCGCGGAATTACGATGAGGTAGTCTGCGCGCTGGGCGGCGACGAGAGCACCGAGCTTAAACACATAGTCGAGGCTTGCGAGCTTACCGGCACAAAAATTTCCGTTATTCCCGTAATTTACAAATATATGTCGGGCACCCCCTCTATCGACGTTGTAAACGGCATACCGATGATGAATATTCGGCGCATTCCGTTGGATAATATAGGAAACGCCTTTATGAAGCGCGCGACGGATATCATCGGCTCACTGCTGCTGATAATTCTGTCGTCGCCGGTAATGCTTGTTTCTGCGATCGTGATAAAGCTGACGATGGGCGGAAAAGTAATTTTCAAGCAGAAGCGCGTGGGGCTGAATAAAAAAATATTCGTGATGTACAAGCTGAAATCCATGCGCGATAACGATAGCTCCGAGACCGCCTGGAGCACCGACAGCGATCCCCGCAAGACCCGCTTCGGCGCGCTGATACGAAAGCTGTCCATCGACGAGCTCCCACAGCTTTTCAACGTCTTAAAAGGAGATATGAGCCTTGTCGGCCCGCGGCCGGAGATCCCCTATTATGTGGAAAATTTCAAGGACAGCGTGCCGCTGTATATGATAAAGCACCAGGTAAAGCCGGGAATGACGGGTCTGGCACAGATAAACGGATATCGCGGTGATACCTCGATAGAAAAACGAATAGAATTTGATATCCACTACATAGAAAACTGGTCCTATTTCCTTGATCTGTCGATACTGCTGAAAACGGCATTCTGCTTTATGAATAAAGAGAAATTAAAGCCTCAAAAAGATACGCAAAAGAACGGAGAAAAACTGAATGAACGAACAGAAAAAAACTGATCTTACGGCTCTTGCCATTTTCTTCCCCGCTGTAATAGCGCTGGCGATAATACCCACAATAATGTATGTAACGCTGGTATCCTCGCAGCTTGTCGATACATACAGATATTTCAGCGGTACCGCGACCGACAATGGCTACCTTTTCCTTGACATTTACTCACAGGGCAAGGCATTCGCGGTGGTGGTAATAGCGATAATTATGATGGCGCTGGCGCTGCTGTGCTGTGTGTATCTTTTCAGACGTATTGAAAAGCGCTCGCTGGTGTTTTTGGGTTTATCCGCTGTCTATGTGCTCATGACGCTTATCTCCGCGCTCTGCTCGGAATACAAGGATATCGCCCTGTGGGGTCAGTTTGACCGCGCCGAGGGATTTTTCACCACTGCCTGCTACTTTGTTATATTTTTATTTACAATGTATTCCTTCAAGACAACGAAGAATTTCCGTTATGTGGTTTTCGCGCTGTTTTTCTGCGTGGGAGTAAACACTATCTTAGGTATCTTCCAGTTTACGGGAAACGCTCTCGAAAACAATGACTGGTTTCTGAATCTCATCGTTGACAAGCAATACGCGGACGCGATCGTCGTTGACCAAAACCACACCAGCAGAGCGCTTCTCGGCGCGCTGTACAACTACAACTATGTCGGCAGCTTTACGGGTCTGGCGATCCCGCTGTTTTCGACTATGGCGATCTTTGACAAAAAAATACTCCACAAGGTCTTTTATATAATATTTGATATGATGGCGCTTTTCATGCTGATGGGAAGTACCGTAAGAAGCGGCGTTGTCGCGGTCGCCGCGGCGATCGTTGTGGGAGTTTTCCTGTTCTTCAGGCTGATACTAAAGCGCTGGAAGGTCGCCCTCGCGTCGCTGGGCGCGGCGGTTCTGCTGGTAGTTGGAGGCAACATCGTCACCGAGGGCGCGTTTTTCAGAAGAGTTTCCACGCTGCTGGGCGATATGATCCAGGTGGTCGCTCCCGCCGAGGAAAAGACCGATCTTTTCGACAGTCTGCCCGTAAGAGAAATTATCCACAACAAGGACGGCAGCGTTACTCTGGTGACCCAGTCCGACGCAATGAATATCAGCTTTGATCTCTTGGAAAACAGATACGTCTTTACCGACAACGGCGGCGATGAAATAAGCATGTCGTTTAATAATGCGGGAGAAATGAAGTCCACGGACGAGCGTTTTGCGGGAATCACACTGGACTTTAACAGCACGTCCGAGGATCTGTCAGACGGCAGTGTCATGTATTTATGGTTTAATGATAATTCCAGGTCTATCCTTTCGTTTTATCTTTACGGCGGGAAAAATATCCATCTCGTGGACAACAAAATAGCCGACAGAATAGAGCCGATAAACGCGGAGCATATAGGCTTCGAGGGCAAAGAGCTCGTCGGTTCCTCGAGAGGCTATATCTGGTCGCGCACCATTCCGCTGCTAAAGAACTGCATTCTTACCGGCTATGGTGCGGACACGTTCGCTTATGTGTTCCCGCAGCATGATTTCCTCGCAAAATACTACTCCTACGCGGAGGGCTTCCATATCACCGTCGACAAGCCGCATAATCTTTATTTGCAGATATTCATCTCCAACGGGCTTGTGGCGCTTATCGCGTTCCTTGGGATATGCCTGTTCTATCTTGTCGACTGTTTCCGTCTTTACGCGCTGAAAAAGGAATACCGCACCGAGCAGATATACGGCGCGGCTGTTATGCTGGCGATAGTGGGGTATCTCACGGCGGGAATGTTCAACGACTCGGTGGTGTCGGTCGCTCCTATGTTCTGGATACTTCTGGGAGTGGGCTGCGCGCTCAATACCATCAACCGCAGACTGGACAAAAATCTTCCCGAGCAGGGCGCGGAGCCCGCGGCGGAGCTTCCCGCAAAGCATGCCGCTCCCGAGCGTGTGTCGGACGACGAGGCAAAGGATATAGCTCTGCGGCTTCGTGAAAAAGCCGCAGAGGAAAAGGCAGCCGCGGAAGCCGAGAAACGAGCCGAAAGAGAAGCTCACCCGGTAACGAGAGCCGACATTGAGGCTCTTACCACGAGAATAAGGTCGTACACCGAAAAAGACGGCGACAATACAGAGGGGAAGGATACATAACTTAGCACACTCGCACACCCACGCACCCACGCACCTATACATGGTTTGAACACTGAGGTTTATATGAAAATTGATATTCATGATATCACAAAGCTGCCCAATATCCTTACAATATTAAGGATATTGCTTATTCCGGTTTTTATCATAGTTTTCCTGTGGGGAAACGGTAATATAATGACGGAGCTTGGATATTACAAGGGACACGGCTATATAATTGCCGCGGCAATAATGATACTGTCGGGTCTGACCGATATGGCGGACGGGCTGATAGCACGGAAATTCAACATGATAACCGATCTTGGCAAGGTGATAGACCCCTTTGCCGATAAGCTGACCCAGGCGGCGGTAGTGGTATGCCTTATTTTCCGTTATAACGACATCTGGATACTGATAGCGGCGCTGCTGGTGCTTATAGTCGTCAAGGAGATACTGATGCTCGTTATGGGAGTGATGTTCCTGCGTAAGGGGCAAGACCTGGGCGGCGCGAGATGGTACGGAAAGCTCGCCACGATAATATTCTATTTTCAAGTGATAGTCCTTATCGGCGCGCCTGTGCTGTCGGACATTGCCGCGG
Source organism: uncultured Ruminococcus sp. (assembly GCA_964552995.1). GTDB lineage: Bacteria > Bacillota > Clostridia > Oscillospirales > Ruminococcaceae > CAG-115. The sequence goes on along the minus strand of CAZKJC010000093.1, from coordinate 2,898 downwards.
CGATAATGTTCTGCATAATGATAGCTTTTACGCTGCTCTCCTTTATAATGTATATGAGGGAATACTACCGCCTTAAAAAGCAGCGCGGCACAAATGACGGCAATGAGCAAACGGGAGGACAACTATGATAACCGCCGACCTGCACACGCACACCTCGTTTTCCACCGACAGTGAAGCTCCGCTTGAAAATATGGCGCGGGCGGCTCTTGAAAAGGGGCTGAAAACGCTCTGCGTTACGGAGCATATGGATTTTGACTACCCCGGGGGAGATTTCTTTCTGGACACCCCCGCATACCGTAAGGAGCTATTTCGGGTAAAGGAGCTGTTCAGCGGACGGCTGGAGATACTGTTCGGTGTGGAGCTGGGGCTGCTGGATCACGCAGCGCCTACGCTCAGGGAATATTCCGCCTCTTACGATTTTGATTTTATAATAGGCTCGGCGCACCAGGTGGACGGTATCGACCCCTATTATCCCGAATATTTCGATTCGCGCGGCGACCGCGACGGGATATGCCACTTTTACGAGAGCGCTCTTTCCGCCGTGAGAGCCTTTGACGATTTTGATGTTTTCGGACATTTCGACTATATCGTCCGATATTCCCACGCGAAAAGCTACTCCCCCGCCGATTTTTCGGATATCGTTGACGATATTCTGCGGGAGCTTATTTCACGCGGCAAGGGTATCGAGATAAACACGGCGGGCATTCACTACGGATTGGGCTGGGCGCACCCTCACCCCGAGGTGCTGAAGCGCTACAAGGAGCTTGGAGGGGAGATCGTCACCGTAGGCTCCGACGCGCACAGCGAGGATCGGATAGCGTACAGCTTTGACAAAGCGGAGGAAGCCCTAAAGGCGGCGGGGTTTAAATACCGCGCGGTGTTCCGCGGCAGAAAGCCGGAATTTATATCATTATAAATATTTACCGCGGCGCATATCAGCGCCGCGGTAAAATTTTTATGAGAGCTTGTTGTAATTCCCTTTTCTGATTATCGACGTGTAATCCTTATAAGAGATATTCAGATCAACATAGCCGTCGATACCCGAAACAACGCCCTTGCTGCTGTACTGCCATATACCGAAATCTCCCTCATATGTAGGAACGGTATTCCATTGCGCCAGCCATACGTCGTAATCCGTCAGCTTGCTCATATCGAGGTAATCCGTGAGCCAGGTCTTGTTTGAATAGATCATCGCGTAATATCCCGCCGCGCTTATCTCGTCAAGGAACGCCTTAACGATTTTGGTAATGCGGCTCTTGCCGAGGTTCGCCTGGTACTGCTCCTCGATATCCAGAACTACGGGATATGTAATTTTGTAGGGCGCGATGGTCTTGAGGAAGAAACGGGCCTCCTTGCGCGCCTCCGTAACGGTCGAAGCGTAGAGGTAGTGATAAACTCCAACCTTGATACCGTTCGCGGCCGCCTGGGTTATGTTGTACTCAAAGGTAACGTCCTGTGCGATGGGGCGGCTGCTGTTTACCTCGCCGCGGGAAGCGCGTATCATCGCGAAATCAACTCCCGACGCCTTGACCTTTGCCCAGTCTATCGCGCCCTGGGCGTAGGAAACGTCGATACCCTTAGCGCCTATGTCGGTGGTCTCGCCCATCTCATTGTCGGGTTTTTTATCCCCCGAGCCATAGGACGTGCCGTAGCGGTAGTCGATCATGCGGCTGCTCTTGGAAATGGCAAAACGCGCGGACTTGGCTTTGTAAAATTTGACCGTGCTCTCAAAAATAAGAACGCCGCTGTTCACGAACTCTCCCGTAAGCGAGAAATAACCCGCCTGGGTGGAGCGTCCGCTGATGGTTATGCCCAGATATCCCTTACAAATAAGCCGTCCGTCGACCGGCGTCTGCATTTCGCCGGTAATAACGGTTTTTGAATTTGCGGTGAGTATGGTCTGACCGTAGTTCAGGAACATACCGTCCGCGTAGATATTCATAAGACCCGATATCTGCGCCTTTGCGCCGTGACGTATGACCATCTCGCTGAGAACGCGGATAGTGGAGCTTACGGTGGTATTGAACGCGCCGTACACATCAAGACCCGCGCCCGCGTAAACTGTGAGCGTTCCCGAAACGGTTATCTTGGAATCCGGCTCGGCAATAAGCGTTCCGCGAACTCCGAAGGCGTTATCCTTATAGATCAGCAGCTCCGCGCCGCTGCACACTACCAGCGTGCTCCCCTCGGGAACGCTGAATTTCTTTGATACCTTGGCAGAACTGCTTATGTAATAATTCTTCCCCGCTTCCATCGGAGTCTTGCCGTTCCACTCGGTGTAGCCGCTTATGTCTATGGGAGTATACTCCGTGTCTGACAGATCGACGTTGTTATCGGGGCGGCTCTCGCCGGTCTCGGAGCTTTCCGCGCTCTCGGAGCTTTCTTTGCTCTCCGCACTTTCGGCTGACTCTCCCGTTTCAGCTCTCTCGGCGGTCTCGTCGGTATTCGGGTCGATTATGATCGTTTCCGAATTGGGCGGGACCTCGGGGATGATCTCGTTTTCCGCGAAAGCGGTGGTAATACAGCCGAGGGACAGCGCCCCCGCGGCGATCAGCGCCGTGATTTTTTTGATTATTGTCATTTTGCATTCTCCATTCAATACTGTTTTTGTAAAAGTTATTGCAGTGCAATGTTATCGCAGGAAATTTTTCGCGAGAGTCCGGATACGCAATACTTCGCGAAGCGGAGTGTTGCGTATCCGGGCGGGTCTCGGAAAATTTCAAATTAAAATAAATTTGCCCAGATCAACACTTTATACAGATCGTATTTATATTGTCGCATATTTTTCGCGATTTGTCAAATGTTTTTGCATAAAAATGTCTTGTAAATTTGTGGAAAAAACAACCGCAGCATTGTGTTGCCGCATCGGAATTTCAAAAAGTCGCGCATTTGCCGAAC
>CAZKJC010000092.1:5727-9494 GCA_964552995.1 uncultured Ruminococcus sp. | reverse complement strand
GGGTGGACGATCTCGGGGAGCTTTCTCCGCTCGCCTGCGCCTACGCAAGAGCGAGGGGAGCGGACAGAATGTCCTCTTACGGCGACTTTATAGCGCTTTCGGATAAGTGCGACGTTCCCACCGCCAAGATAATCCAGCGCGAGGTATCCGACGGAGTTATCGCGCCCGATTACGAGCCCGAGGCTCTGGAGATACTTAAATCCAAGCGCAAGGGGACTTACAACATCATTAAGATTGACCCCGATTACGTTCCCGAGCCGATTGAGCGCAAGCAGGTTTTCGGCATTACCTTTGAGCAGGGAAGAAACGAGCTTGTTATCGACGACGCGCTTTTCGCGAACCGCCCCACCAAGAACAAGGAGATACCGCAGGCGGCGCGCAACGATCTGGCAATTGCCCTTATAACTCTGAAGTATACCCAGTCAAACTCCGTGGCTTACGCGTGCGGCGGACAGGCTATCGGTATCGGCGCGGGACAGCAGTCGCGTATCCACTGCACGCGCCTTGCGGGAACTAAGGCGGACAACTGGTATCTGCGCCAGTCCCCCACGGTCATGAATTTGCAGTTTGTTGACGATATCCGCCGCGCCGACCGCGACAACGCTATTGATCTGTATATCGGCGAGGATTATATGGACGTTCTCGCGGAGGGCGAGTGGCAGCGTATCTTTAAGGTTAAACCCGAGGTGTTCACCGCGGAGCAGAAGCGCGCTTGGCTCGACACAATGAAGGGCGTGGCGCTCGGCTCGGACGCGTTCTTCCCGTTTGGCGACAATATTGAGCGCGCTCACCGCAGCGGCGTTGAGTATATCGCTCAGCCCGGCGGCTCGATCCGCGACGATAACGTTATCGAGGTGTGCGACAAGTACGGCATAGCGATGGCGTTCACGGGAATAAGACTGTTCCACCACTAATATTCATGAGGACATTTATGGAATTGACGTTTAAGAAGCTTACTCCAGAAATTTGCGGAGATTTTTTACGGTATTTCGATATACCTCGTCCCGCAAAAACAAACCACGAGGAATTCAGTTCCTGCTACTGTCTTGAAAGCCATCTTTCAAGAGATGAAAACGAGCGCATCGAGGATAGATCCGAGCGCCGCAAAATCGCGGCGGATCTCATACAGCGCGGCGTAATGAGGGGATATCTGATTTATTGCGGCGAGGATATTATTGGCTGGGTAAACTGCGGCGACAAGCAGAGCTATCTGCCGATCGTTGAATATGACGAGTTTTATACCGAGCCCTGCGAAACAGGCAAAATCAAGGTGCTGTATTGTATTGATATTGCTCCCGCATACCGCGGCAAAGGGATCACTCATATTATAGTGGATAAGTTCTGCGAGGACGCTCTGGCAGAGGGTTATTTCTATGTTGAAGCATACCCTTTTTCCGATTTAAGTTTTCCATGGCAATATCATGGACCCATTAAGCTGTATGAAAGCCACGGATTTGAAATGCTGGCGGAAAAGAGCTTCTTCATGCTGATGAGAAAAAAGCTGTAAAAAACTGCCGCATGGTTGACCATGCGGCACAGCTTGCAGAAAAAGTCCAATTATTGGGTCAGTTCTTGAAAATTGATAATTTAGGTATGCCACCTGTGACGGCGATTATAATATGTCGGCGAAGCCGACACAATTGATTGGGGGGGTATCGGATGAAATTCAAGATCGGAGTAGGCTTGCTTCTTTTCGGGATATTGCTTGCGAACGGCGCGGTGTTCGACATAGGCGGGATTTTATTTTTTGCGGGCTGCTGCGTAGGCGCTGTCGGTCTGGCTATGATCGCGTGGGGAAAAGATGATGACGATACCGACGATACCGATGAACAGAAATAGCGGCTTGTGAATTTCTAAAGGGCTGCGATAAAGAAGTTTTCGCCATAGCGCTTGTGATCTCGGTCAAAAGCGCTATGGCGCGTTGATTGGAGGTATTGTATGCTTGAAGAGATATCATTCCCCGAGCATGAATATAAATCAATTCAAAATTATTTAGATAAATTGGGGTATTGTTATACCACAAGGGTATATAAAGAAGTTGGGAAATATAAGGTCGGGGAATTGTATATTGCTCCATGGGGCGACGTATTGAAAATAGACGAGGTAAAAACGTATCAAAAGGTATCGGATCGCCCTTTCTATGACGAAATGAATGATGACGAAAGGGCGGAGATCCGTAAATATTCCGAGGATATGGGCTTGCCCTATGAATTTATAAAATTTTCAAAAGCGGCAAATTCCGATTTATGAGAGTGATCGAATATTTACGGCAAGCCCCGAAGCGCTTACCATAGCTGCTTCGGGGCTTAAATTTTTTTATGAGTATCGTTCTGAACCGCGCGGCATTTTTGAACCGAATATCAGTTACTGTCAATCAGCCTTTCAGTCCCCGTGCCTGTCTGTCCATATCCTCCACCACAATATCGTATATCTCGCCGAGGGTGCGGCAGTATTCCAGGACTTTCCACGGCTCGTTGGTGTGGTAGTGTATCTTGGCAACATCGTCATCGCATACCACGAGCAGACTGTCGCCGACAAAATTAGCCACGAAATAATCGTAGATCTCGTCCTCGTCCAGACCCTCGCCCTCGATCAGAAGCTGCGTGTCGTATCTGTACTCGATCATTTTACTTTCTCCATTTCATTGATATATCAAACGCGGTAACGCTGTGGGTGAGCGCTCCGAGACTGATGATGTCGATACCCGTTTTCGCGACCTCCGCGATGTTTTCAAGGGTAATGTTCCCGCTTGCTTCCAGCTTGGCGCGGTGGTTTACTATATTCACTGCTTCCGCCATCTGCGCGCAGTCCATATTATCAAGCATTATAACGTCCACGCCGCATTCCAGCGCCTCGCGAACCTCGTCAAGATCGCGCGTTTCTACCTCGATCTGCAGCATATGCCCCGCCTTTTTGCGTAGAGCCTCGACAGCGGGAGTTATCCCTCCGTAAGCGTCGATATGATTATCTTTCAGCATTGCCGCGTCGGTGAGATTGTAGCGGTGATTGCGCCCGCCGCCGACTGTCACGGCATACTTTTGCAGCGCCCGAAGTCCCGGGAGGGTCTTGCGGGTGTCGGCTATCGAAGCGTTGGTGCCCTTGACAAGCTCCACGCATTTGTGGGTATAGGTCGCGATACCGCTCATGTGCTGCAAGATATTGAGCGCGGTGCGCTCCGCTTTGAGCATAAGCCGCGTGTGCCCGCGGAATTCCGCGATGATATCGCCGTTTTTCACCTCGTCGCCGTCATTAAAGAAGCAGTTGATCTCCATCTCGGGATCGAGGATAGTGAATACCCGCAAAGCTACCTCCAGACCCGCCAGAACTCCGCTCGCCTTGGCGGTGAAATAAGCGTCCGAAAAGCTGTCCTCGGGGATAAGCAGGTCGGCGGTGCTGTCGATATAGTTTATGTCCTCGCTGAGGGCGGTTTTGATTATGTCGTCGACATAAAAGGGGAGAAGTATCATTTTTATTGTCCTTTCAGAATTACTCGGAGTCTCTGCGCTCCATTACTTCCTTTAGAATAATATACGCGACGGTCACAAGCGATCTTGTTTCCACATAGTCCGCGGTGACAGCGTAACCGCCGTTGTTAAGCTGCTCCATAAGCTCGGTAATACGGGCGAGCCCCTTTTCCGCTTCGTCATAGTTGGGATATACAAAGTAGGAGCGCTGCATGATATGGCGAACCTCGGTGCGTATTCCGTGGGGCAGGGGAGCGCCCTCGGGCGACGGCATGGGATATTCGATATCCTCCGAGCCGTTAT
>CAZKJC010000092.1:0-5717 GCA_964552995.1 uncultured Ruminococcus sp. | reverse complement strand
GCCGCGAGAACACCAGCGCTTCAAGCAGAGAGTTGCTTGCAAGGCGGTTCTGCCCATGAACTCCCGTGTGGGAGCATTCGCCCGCAGCGTAAAGACCGGGAATATTTGTCGCGCCCTTGCCGTCGACATTTATGCCGCCCATAAGGTAATGCTGGCACGGATAGATTGGGATAGGCTCCTTTGTCATATCATAGCCCTTTTCCAGCACCTTGTTGTAGATCATCGGGAAGCGGCTGCGTATAAACTCGGGGTCTTTATAGGAGATATCCAGCCAAAACTCGTCGCTGCCGGTCGCTTTCTGCTCCTCCATCATGCACTTGGAGACCACATCGCGCGGAGCAAGCTCCAGCCGCTCCGGCTCATACTTGTGCATAAAGCGCTGCTTGTGGCAGTTGAGCAGGTACGCGCCCTCGCCGCGCACCGCCTCGGAAATAAGGAAGCACTCGCGGTTTTCCTTGTCCGCAAAGGCGGTGGGGTGGAACTGCACATAGCTCAGATTTTTTATCTCCGCGCCGAGATTATAGGCGAGCTGGATACCGTCGCCCGTTGCGATAGCGGAGTTTGTGGTAAAATCGTACACCCTGCCTATGCCGCCCGTGGCGAGTATCACGGAGTCCGCGCAGTAGTACTCGTGCTCGGGAGTGCCGCCCTCAAAGTTCCCTGTTAGGACGTCGGCAAAGAACACCCCGTTGTCGCGCTCCAGCCTGCAAAGCACGGAATTGTTGATAACAGTGACGTTTTCCAGCTCCTGCACCTGTCGGATAAGGTTCGTTTCGATCTCAAAGCCCGTGGAGTCCTTGTGGTGAGCTATCCTGCGACGAGAGTGACCGCCCTCTAAAGTGAGCGCGATACTTCCATCGTCCTTGAGATCGAACTCCACGCCGTATTTCTCCTGTAATTTAAGTACCTCGGCGGGACCCTGCTCCACAAGGATACGCACGTTGTCCAGATTATTCTTGTACTGCCCCGCGATAAGGGTATCCTTGATGTGCAGGTCGTAGCTGTCGTGCTCCTTGTCCATGACCGCCGCGACTCCGCCCTGCGCCAGCGCGGAGTTGCATAGGGTAAGCTCTCGCTTGGACAGCATAAGTATTTTCAGGGAGCTGTCCAGATTGAGCGCGGAGTATATCCCCGAAATGCCCGTGCCAACTATCAGCACGTCGAATTTTTTGAATTTCATAACTGTCACCCTCAATTTTGTTATAATACGACTGCCCGACCCGCCGGATATTCTCCGTCCCAGGAACAGGGAAAGTGTCCTTCCTTATAAATTTCCATCAGCATTGTAAAAAATCCCGGCTTATCCGTTAAATATTCAATGCAAGCCCACGCAATATCCCGCATTACAGCGTCAAAACGCTCATCGGCGACCGCCAGCTCATTACCCAGATGACATCTTTCGACATAATCTCCGAATTTTTTCCATATGTCGTCCCCAAGAGCTTCGGAAATTGTTTCAAACGCGTCGTCTATCGCGTCGTCGCCGATCTCATCTGTGGCGTTATCCTCCAGCGGGACGATATTCTGCTCCCACACGTCGTGGTATCTCATTCCCCAGATACCGTCGTTAGCGTCATAAAGAGAAAATACCATATGATATTTCTCGTTTGGGACACCGCAGCGCTCAAACCAGTTTATCGTTTTTATCTCGCTTAAAAAAGCGTTTATCTTTTCTTCATACATTTAATTTGTTTTCCTTTACATTTATTGAAATGGGAGGCGGTTATTTTCTCTTGACAAATCCGCGCCATTCTGCTATAATGATTAAGTTACTCATTCTCCAACCTTTTTTTACATGAAAGGAGAATTTTATGACCGAAAAAATTTTTGAAAAAGCCGTTCTGGTATCCGCCGACATCGGCGAATATGACTGTGAAGCGTCCATGGACGAGCTGTCCGAGCTTGCGCGGACGGCGGGCGCGGAGGAGGTCGCGAGAGTTATCCAGAAGCGCGACGCCTACGAGAGTGCTACCGTTATCGGCGAGGGCAAGCTGGAGGAGGTAAAGGAGCTTTGCGCGAGTCTCGGCGCGGAGCTGCTGATCTTCGACTGTGAGCTGACCGCCTCGCAGATACGCAATATCGAGCAGGAGACCGACGTGCGCGTTATCGACCGCACCATGCTCATTCTCGATATTTTCGCGGGAAGAGCGGTCTCGCGCGAGGGCAAGCTCCAGGTAGAGCTGGCGCAGTTGAAGTACCGCCTGCCGCGGCTGATGGGAATAGGCGCGAGCCTGTCCCGACTGGGCGGCGGAATAGGAACGCGTGGTCCCGGTGAGACCCAGCTCGAGACCGACCGCCGCCATATCCGCCGCAGGATAGACAAGCTGTCCGAGGAGCTTAAGGAGCTGGAGGAGCGCCGCGGCTACTCCCGAAACCGCCGGAAGAAGGACAACGTCCAGGTGGGCGCGATAGTGGGATATACCAACGCGGGAAAATCCACACTGCTGAATCTGCTTACCGACGCGGGCGTTCTCGCGGAAAACAAGCTGTTCGCCACGCTTGACCCCACCTCGAGAGCCATCGAGCTTCCCGACGGCAGAAGTCTGTTGTTGGTGGATACGGTAGGGCTGATACGCCGTCTGCCGCATCATCTTGTGGAGGCGTTCAAATCAACGCTGGAGGAAGCCGCCTGCGCGGACATTATACTGCACGTCTGCGATGTTAGCGATCCCGAAGCGGCTGAGAAAGCCGACGTTACGCTGAAAACGCTCACGGAGCTGGGCGCGGGGGAGATACCCGTAGTCACCGTACTGAATAAATGCGACAGGCTTACGGAAAACATACCCGTTGACGAAAGCACCGTCAAGATAAGCGCTCTTAAAGGCGAGGGGATAGACCGCCTGCTGGAGGTGGTGGCTGAGAATCTGCCAGAGACCGCGCGGCGAATGAAGCTGCTCGTGCCCTATGACAAGGCGGGAATTACCGCCAGGATACGGGAAAAGGGAAAAGTGTTCTCCGAGGAATACCGCGAGGACGGCGTTCTGGTGGACGCGCTGGTGGACAGGACTCTTATGGGTCAGACTGCCGGTTTTGAGCTTGAAGATTAAACCGCATGATACAAATACGGCGCGTTTTGCCAACGGTAAATTGGCGGAACGCGCCGTTGATCATTCCGCGCTCCGCCAAAGCCGCTACAGCGTTACCTCTGTTCCGCCGACGGGTCTTATCGACAGCACATGGCAGGAATTGGTGCCGAATATCTTCTCCATATTCATTTTGAACTGCTTTAGATTCTCCAGCGGCACGAACGCCTGTATCGTTCCCGCGAAGCCGCCGCCGTGCACTCTGCACGCGCCCTTGCGGTGCAGGGTATTTTCAGCTGCGTTCAGCGCTATGCTGAGGCACTGGTGCTTTACATCGGTATTCGCGTATATGTTCTGTAGGTATTTAAAGGACGAGTCGCCGCTCTCCTTGACGGAGGACAGGAAGTCGTTGAAATTCTTGTTTTTGAGAGCGTGCACCAGCTTGTCAACTCTGTCGTTCTCGTGGAAAAAGTGGATCGCTCTCAGAATTGCTCTGTCGCCGAACTTTTCCCTAAGATCGGGCATATTCAGTATGATATCCGCCAGCGAGAGCTGCCGCAGGCTCTCGCAGCCAAAGAAGCCGGCGATCGCTTTCATTTCCGTTGGGATAGAAGCGTATTCGTTCGTGAGGTCGGCGTGATCTCCCTTAGCGTCAACTATGCAAAGAACGTGACCGTATTCCTCGAAATTAGCGGGTATAGGCTCGATTATCGGAGTTTCGTTATCCTTGAAATCGATCGCGATAAATCCGCCCACCGATGAAGCCATCTGATCCATAAGCCCCGAGGGCTTGCCGAAATACACGTTCTCCGCGTACTGCGATATCTGCGCCACCTTTATTGAGCTTATCTGACCGCCGTTGAACAGGTGAGAGAGCACCGTTCCCACCAACACCTCAAACGCCGCCGAGGAGGACAGCCCCGAGCCTTTCATGACATTTGATGTGGTATAAGCGCGGAATCCGCCGATCTTATATCCGTTGTTCACAAAGCCCTGGGCAACTCCGCGGATAAGCGCCGCGGCGCTGTTCTTTTCCTCTTCTTTTATTGAAAGGTCGGAAAGATCGATCCTGTCCTCGGGAAAGCCCTCGGATTTTATGGTGATACAGTTATCCTCGGTGTACTCCGCAACGGCTATCACGTCGAGGTCCACGCTTGCGGCGAAAACCTTGCCGTTATTGTGGTCGGTGTGATTTCCGCATATCTCCGTCCGCCCGGGCGCGGAGAAAAAGCGGTGTTCGCCAAGACTGCCGAAGTGTTCGGCAAAAGCCTTTTCCGCCTTGCGGTAGCGTTCCTTCTGTAATTCGAGCTGGCTGTTCGGATATATCCGATTCAGGGTAGAAACGATCGGTTTCATATCAGTTCTCCTTATGTCATATTTTAATGCGTTTCGCATTTAAAGCCTTTTGTTGCCGACTTTCGTCAGTCCTCCTCGGTATAGAACATATGCTTCTGCTTATCTCGGTGAGTGGTAACGCTGTAAACAAGTCCCATGGCGATATGGGTAGACACCATCGCCGTTCCGCCCGTGCTTATAAAGGGCAGGGGAATGCCGATAACGGGAACGACCGACAACACCATTCCGATATTTACAACGCTGTGGAAAAGCACCATGCCGAAAACTCCAGTGCATATCAGTTTTCCGAGCATATCCTGCGCTCCCGAAGCGTCCGAGAGCAGCTTAAGGCACAGCACCGCCAGAGCTATCACCAGAGCCATACACCCGATAAATCCGAGCGTCATGCCGATATATGAAAAAATGAAGTCGTTGTATATCTCGGGAACGTTTTTCAGAAGCGAGTCCGAATCGAAGCCCATTCCCGTAAGCTGTCCCGAACCCAGAGCGATCTTCCCGTTATACTGCTGGAGATATTTGTCCAGCCGCTCCGCTTCCTGGAGCTCCTCGTCGAACAGTATCAGAAACCGTATCTTGTGGTGCTCGCCCATGATGTAATTCCACGCGACGTAGATCACCGGAGGGACCGCCGCGATCGCCGCAACGATATATTTCCAGGATATCCCCGCCATAAACATCATACACAGGAACATAAACAGGAAAACCAGCGCCGACCCCGCGTCGCCCTGCTTGATGATAAGCGCCACCGGAGCAAGCCCGTGCACGCAGACCAGGATAAAATGCGGCAGCTTGTTCAGCTTGTCGCCCAGCTTAAAAATATGGGTCGACAGCGTGAGTATATAGGCGATCTTCAATATTTCCGAGGGCTGTATCGTGAAAAAACCGAAATTAAGCCACGCTATATCATCGTCGCGCTGTACGCCCAGCGACGTAAAAAGCAGCAGCTGGAGCCCCAGCGCCACGGGCGCGTACAGAAACCACAGCTTTGACATCAGCTTGTAATCTATCATTCCCACGATGATCGAAGCTGCTATACCTATTATCGCGGCGTAGAACTGCGTTTTGACCGCGGATTCCGTCACATACCCGTTTTCATAAAGCGTATTGACCAGAAATATATCGAACGCGGAAAGCCCCACGCATATCAACAAAAGGATCTTGTCGATCCTCTTGACATAATTCCCAAGAAATTTTAAAACACTCTTCATAGTTTTTGATTTTAAAAATTTTTCCGTGACCCGCCCGCAAAAGCTCCCGTGGAAAATTTTCCTGCGTGGACGGTCGGTTGACCATTGCTTTCGGCCGCTTTTCCTGCGTGGGCGGCAGGTTGTTCCCGCC
>CAZKJC010000091.1:0-9503 GCA_964552995.1 uncultured Ruminococcus sp. | reverse complement strand
GGAGGGCGGAAATGTGTACGTGTCCGCCGTTAAGGGTAATTTTGACGACTGCCAGAACGGCGTCAAGGCTATTTTCACCGATAAGGAGATCGCGGATAAGCTGGCGGAGAACAACATTCTGCTGTCCAGCGCCAATTCCATCAACTGGGGAAGGCTCGCGCCGCAGATCGTGTATTATATCTCTTCTTATGTGGAGCTTGTGAAGAACAATGATATAAAGTTCGGCGACAAGATAAACGTTGTAGTGCCTACGGGCAATTTCGGAAATATCCTTGCGGCTTATTACGCCAAGCTGATGGGTATCCCAATCAACAAGCTGATCTGTGCTTCCAACAGCAACAACGTGCTGACGGATTTCATAAATACCGGCGTTTACGACAGAAACAGGAAGTTCTACACCACTGTTTCTCCCTCTATGGATATTCTGATATCCTCCAATCTGGAGCGTTTGCTGTACCTCATGACCGACTGCGACGACAAGCTTATCCGCGAGTGGTTCGGGCAGCTTAAGGAGCAGGGAAGATACGAGGTCAGCAGCGATGTGAAGTCAAGGCTGGCGGAACACTTTTGGGCAGGCTGCTGCTCCGACGAGGAGACCAAGGCGCAGATAAAAAAGACCTTTGAGGATAGCTCATACCTTCTCGATACTCACACCGCGGTCGCGGTAAAGGTATATGAGGATTATGTCAAGGCAACGGGCGACGGTACTCCTACGGTCATCGCCTCCACCGCGAACCCCTATAAGTTCGGCAGAGCGGTTTACGAGGCTGTGAACGGCAAGGAGGGCTGCGAGGACGAGTTTGAGCTTATCTCACAGCTCGAAAAGGAGACCTCGACAAAAATGCCCGCGCCGCTGGCGGCTACAAAGGATAAGCAGGTGAGATTCATGGGCTCAGTTGAAAAGCAGAGCATGGGTGAAACGGTGCTCGGATTCCTTAACAAGTGATTTAAGAGAACCTGCGGGCGGCAATGCTGCGGGGGGATCGGAGGTTGACAGCGTGATCTACACAATAGGCGATCTTCATCTCTCGTTCGGCTGCGACAAGCCGATGCAGATTTTCACGGGCTGGAGCAACTACCTTGAGCGCCTGGAGGAAAACTGGAACAGCAAGATCACCGCGGAGGACACGGTAGTGCTTATCGGAGATCACTCGTGGGCGCTTAAGCTGGAGGACAGCGTAAGGGATTTTGAGTATATCAACTCCCGCCTGAACGGGAAGAAAATTCTCGTTAAGGGCAATCACGATCTCTGGTGGCAGACCATGAACAAGCTGAACCTTTTCCTTGAGGAAAACGGCTTTGATTCGATACGCTTTCTGTTCAACAACGCCTATTATGTTGAGGGTATCGCGATATGCGGTACGAGAGGCTGGATAAGGGAAAACGGCGAGCCGCAGGATATCAAGATACTCAGCCGCGAGGCGGGCAGACTGGAGCTTTCACTTCAGGCGGCGGCAAAGCTGGGCGGCGAGCCGGTGGCGTTTATCCACTACCCGCCGATCTACGGCAGCGAGGAAAACGTATATATTACGGAGATACTCCGCAAATACAACGTGAAACGGTGCTACTACGCGCATCTGCACGGCAGCAGCATTCGCGGAGCGCTCAACGGCGAAAGAGCGGGAATTACATACAGGCTTGTTTCCGCGGACGGCGTCGGTTTTGACCCGGTAAAAATAAATTAGGGTATATCCCTATCATAAAAAATTGCCTTATGGGCAAGGAAGGAATAACAAAAAATGGAAATTTTATCTCAGAACAAAACGGCGGCAAATACTACCGCGATCGAATTCAAGTTCAGCGCGGAGGAGTTTGAGGCGGCTATATCGGCGGCTTACAACAAGCAGAAGTCAAGAATCACCGTTCCCGGATTCCGTAAGGGCAAAGCCCCCCGCAAGATCATTGAAAGACAGTACGGCGAGAGCGTTTTCTATGAGGACGCGGTAAATTCGCTGTATAACACCAACGTTGCGAAGCTGGTTGACGAAACGGGTCTTGAGGTGGTCGACGTTGAGAACACCGAGGTCACTTCCGTAAGCAAGACGGAGGGCGTATGCTTCAAGGCTGACATCATCACGAAGCCCGAGGTGGAAATTTCCGACTATAAAGGATTAGAAGTAAAGAAAACCGTCAAGACTGTTACCAATGACTCCGTAAACGAGGAGATCGAGAAGCTCCGCAAGAGAAACGGCAGAGAGGTTTCCGTTGAGGACAGAGCGGTCGTTGAGGGCGACAGCGCGGTCATCGACTTTGAGGGCTTCCTGGACGGCGTTCCCTTTGAGGGCGGCAAGGGCGAGAAATTCCCGCTTGAGATCGGCAGCCACACCTTTATCCCCGGCTTTGAGGAGCAGGTCATCGGCAAGAATATCGGTGAAGAGTTTGACGTAAACGTTACTTTCCCCGAGGACTATCCCTCCGATAATCTTAAAGGCAAGCCCGCGGTATTCAAGTGCAAGCTGCACGAGATCAGAGGCAAGGAGCTCCCCGAGCTCAACGATGATTTCGCTAAGGACGTTGACGACGAGGCGGATACCCTTGACGAGCTCAAGGCTAAGATCAGGGAGAACCTGGAGAAAAAGGCGGTCGAGGACGCTGACAACAGCTTTGACAACAATCTTGTAGACCTGCTGGTCGAGAAGATGAACGCGGAGGTTCCTCAGATCATGTACGAGCGCCGCATTGACGATATCGTTCGCGAGTGGAGCGCGAGAAACCGCATTTCCGTTGAGGATTACATCAAGTACACGGGCGTTCAGCTCGATCAGTTCCGCGGCAGCTTTGCCGAGGTAGCAAAGAAGCAGGTCGATCTGCGCCTTTGCCTGGAGAAGATCGCGGAGCTTGAGAACGTTGAGGTCACCGACGAGGATATGACCAAGGAGTACGGCGATCTTGCGGAGCAGTACAAGATGGAGGTCGACAGAGTAAAGCAGGCTATTCCCGAGTCCGCTATCAGAAGCGATCTCAGAATTGAAAAGGCACTGGATATCGTAAAGGAAAGCGCTAAGGTGGAAGAGATCAAGGAGTGATCCCCTATCTTACCGCGCGCACCGCAGCGATCACCTAAGCACCGCGCACTCGGGCAACACCGTCAAGGGGATTTTTTCCCGCGCGGTGCGGTCATAATGTGCGCGGATTTTGGTTAAGGGCGCGTTACGACAAATTTCGGCAGTTCCGCTGAAGCGGAGAAAGGAGCTATAATGGCTTATATTCCTTACGTTGTAGAACAGAGCAGTCACGGGGAGCGTTCCTATGATATTTTCTCACGTCTGCTCAACGACAGAATCATTCTTTTGCATGACGAGGTAAATTCCGCGACCGCGAGCGTTGTTGTGGCGCAGCTTCTGTATCTGGAGGGACAGGACCCCGACAAGGATATCTCCCTTTACATCAACAGCCCCGGAGGGTCGGTCTCCGACGGAATGGCTATCTACGACACCATGCAGTATATCAAGTGCGACGTTTCCACCATCTGCATGGGTATGGCGGCTTCTATGGGAGCGTTTTTGCTTTCGGCGGGAGCTAAGGGCAAGAGGATCGCTCTCGCGAACAGCGAGATAATGATCCACCAGCCGCTTATCTCGGGCGGCGGTATCTCGGGACAGGTGACCGATATACAGATACGCTCCAATTATCTGCAGAGAACTAAGGAGCGCCTTAACCGTATCTTGAGTCAGAACACGGGCAAGGACTACGAAACTATCTGCCGCGATACCGAGAGAGATAATTTCATGACAGCCGACGAGGCTCTGGAGTACGGTCTTATTGACAAGGTATTCAGCAGCCGGAGCGATATAGAGAAGTAAGCGGAGGAAAATACTATGGTTTGTTCCTTTTGCGGAAAACATGAGGGAATGGTCAGCCGTATGCTTTACGGTATCAACGGCGAATCCGCTGTGATCTGCAGCGAGTGTATCGTTACCTCCTACAATATGCTGGTGGAAAGCGGAGATATCCGCGGCGGAACGCTGCGCAAAAACCGCTTTGAACCGCAGGACGACGGTTATCTGTCCGAATCGGACGAGCTGATGAAGCCCGAGGAGATCAAGGCGTATCTTGACGAGTATATCATCGGTCAGGAGGAGGCTAAGAAGATACTCTCGGTTTCCGTCTACAATCACTACAAGCGCACCTTCCTCAACGAGGAGGAGATCGACGACGTTGAGCTTCAGAAGTCCAACGTGCTGCTGCTGGGACCTACCGGCGTGGGTAAAACGGCGCTGGCGCAGACGCTGGCGAAGCTGCTTAACGTTCCCTTTGCGATAGCGGACGCTACCACGATAACCCAGGCGGGTTATGTCGGAGAGGACGTTGAAAACGTGCTGCTGCGGCTCATACAGGCGGCGGATTACGATATTGAGGCTGCCGAGCGCGGAATAATCTATATTGATGAGATCGATAAGATATCCCGCCGCAGCGAGAACACCTCCATCACCCGCGACGTTAGCGGCGAGGGAGTTCAGCAGGCGCTGCTGAAGATCGTTGAGGGAACTATCTCGAACGTTCCCCCGCAGGGCGGTAGAAAGCACCCCCACCAGGAATTTATACAGATAAACACCAAGAATATTCTGTTTATATGCGGCGGAGCGTTTGACGGTCTGGAGAAGATGATATCCAACCGCGTTTCCGCTTCCGCGCTGGGCTTCGGCGCTGACGTAAAGTCAAGCACCGACAAGGAAAGCTCCAAAATGCTCAAGCTGGTGACCCAGCAGGACCTTGTGAAATACGGTATAATCCCCGAGCTTATCGGACGTCTGCCGGTCATCGCAGCGATGGATTCCCTTGACGAGGACGCGCTGATGAGAATACTCGATGAGCCGAAGAACGCGCTTATAAAGCAGTATAAGACCCTGTTCAAGGCGGACGGTATCGATCTTGAGTTCACACCCGAGGCAATGCGGGCGATCGCCAAGAAATCCATTGAGCGCAAAACGGGCGCGCGCGGTCTGAGATCGATAATGGAGAACACCCTGCGCGACATCATGTTCACCGCGCCGAGCGACCCGAGCATAAGCAAGGCGACTATTACCGAGGAGCTTGTGAACGCTATGGACGACCAGAGCGAAAGCTCCGACAGAACGGTTCAGCCCATAATCGAGCGGGGGAATGACAAGCTGAAGAACGCGAAGCCCTCCAAAAAGCAGACAAAGAAAATCGGTTAGAGGTAAGAGGTTGAGAGGTTGGACGTAAGAGGGAAGAACAAGATTCTTTCTTCTTACCTCTCGCTGTCTTACCTCTTTTTGGAAGGAGTTTTTATGGGACAGGTTTACAGAAAACAGCGTATAGAGGGCGTTACCGTTCCCGCTATAATTAAAAACGGGCAGTATTTCTGGCATAATATGGCGGTCTATGAGGACGGTACCGTAAGCTGCTGGGATAAGGTTGATCTGTCGGACGTACCGCAAAAGCTGGCAAGCGGGAAGCTATCCGTATGCGTTCCCGAGGGAAATGGGCTCAGCGTTTTTCATTGCTGCTATCTGAAAATCGAAAGCGCGAAGTGGAATTTCGATACCGAAAGCTACTATAATTTTATCAGGGAGACCGTGAAAAAGCTCAACCCCGAGATGGCGAATATTTATAAAACCACCGACCGCGAAAAGGAAAAGTGGAGATCGTACAGAGTAGGCTTCACCGCCGACCCCACTCCCTTTAAGCTAAAGGGGAATTTCGGTTATTCCATGCTTGACGGCAATAAGATGAATATTTTTCTGCGGGAGCACGGTAAGATCACGCTTACCATGCTGTCTTGCTATGAGGACGGAACTTTTTCGGTGGACGGGCTGGGTGAGGAGTATCTGACTATCAATGATATCGAAAGGCTTTTTGCGGACGGAATGCTCTGCGCCTCGCCCGAAAGCGGGGAAACCGTGACCTTCGGCGTGCTCGGCACGGCAAAGGTAACAGCAGACCCGGAGCTTGCCGTTTCCGACAAGGACAAGCTGGATGAGATCAGAAACGATTCTCTTCGGGCTCAGAACAAGCCCGACGCTCTCGAGCTCTGCCGCGGCGCGTATTTTGCCTACCTTGCCGACCCATGCGACTTCTACAAGGAAAAGCTCCGCGAGGCTTACGAGGCGGTTCCCGAGCACCAGCGCTGCTATCTCGGCGATATGGACACGCGGGATTCGGATTACATAAGGATACTCTACACAGATAAAAAAAGAGAAGTATAAAAATATAGAGAGCGTGATGGTTTATGAGCGTATTTGAGAAGATATACGAGCAGGTGAGGAGGATACCGCGCGGCAAGGTCGCTACCTATGGACAGATTGCCATTCTGGCGGGAAATTCGCGGTGGGCGAGGGTCGTGGGGTATGCGCTTCACTCCAACCCCGACCCCGACGGGATACCCTGCTATCGCGTGGTGAACAGGCTCGGAGAGCTTGCTCCCGCTTTTGCATTCGGAGGGGCGGAGGTCCAGGCGGAGCTTCTGAAAGCCGATGGGATAGAGGTAACTGACAACAGGGTAGACCTTGAAAAATACCTTTGGGACGGACTTGATAGTTGACAGTTGATAATTGATAGTGGACAGTTAAGGTATCGCCTTCGGCGATAAATTATAAGCAGATTCGGAGAATAATAATGAAAGAAAAAGCAGCAAAGCCAACCAATGTTAAAAGATACTCGCTCGGCGAGGAGATATTCAATTCCGTGACTCACGGTGTAGGCAGCCTGCTTTCGATAGCGGGTACGGCGGTGCTGATAGTGCTGGCGGCTATCTACTCCGACGCCTGGGGAGTAGTCAGCTCTGCCGTTTACGGGGGATCGCTGATAATCCTTTACACCATGTCCACGCTTTATCACGCTATTACAAATCCCCGCGCGAAAGCTTTTTTCCGCATTATGGATCACAATACCATTTTCTTCCTTATCGCCGGAACGTACACTCCCATAACGCTTGTGGCGCTCCGCGGAGCGCTCGGCTGGGTGATGTTCGGAGTGGTATGGGGTGCGGCGGCGCTGGGTATCGTGCTTAATTCGATAGACCTGGAGAAATTCCGAAAGCCCTCGGTGGTTTGCTATATAGCTATGGGGTGGGTAATAATTTTCGCCGTAAAGCCAATGATAGACGGCGTTACGCCGCTGTCGCTGTGGTTTTTGCTGATAGGCGGGCTGTTCTACACGGTGGGGATAATCTTTTACGCTATCAAAAGCAAGAAGTATTTCCATTCGGTCTGGCATATTTTCACCGTTGCGGGAAGCGTTTTCCACTATTTCTCGATACTTTTGATGATACTTATGGATAAGAGTTAGCACCGCAGCAATATCGGGAAAAAAGTCCAAAATCGTATTGCTTTAATTGGTAAAGTATGCTATAATAAACGCAGCAGCATATTTCGCAAGCCGAAAAGTTTTGTGCAAAATGATAGTAAATGCTTAAAATATTATGTGGCTTTTTGCACAAAACTTTGGAAGCGGAGCGGAACAAAGTTCCACGCAGCTTTCACGGCGGGCTGACACGGACTTGTTCCGCGCGGCTTGTGGGCAGCTTCTGCCTGAGAGAATTTGCATTTTAATCGAAAGGACACTCTATTATGCAGGGACAACATCTTATATCACAGCTTTCGGAGGAGATCTCTAAGGTAATTAAGGGCAAGGAAGAAGCCATATTGATGATACTGACCGTACTTCTCGCGCAGGGTCATGTGCTGATAGAGGACGTGCCGGGCGTGGGAAAGACCACCCTAGCCATGGCGCTGGGAAAGGCTACGGGGCTTGGATTCAGGCGCGCGCAGTTTACTCCGGACGTTATGGCCTCGGATATAACGGGTTTTACCATGTTCAACAAGGAGGAAAACCGCTTTGAGTACCGCTCGGGGCTGGTCATGACCAATATCCTGCTTGCGGACGAGATAAACCGTACTTCTCCCAAGACCCAGTCCGCGCTGCTGGAGGCTATGGAGGAGAAGCGCGTTACCGTAGACGGCGCGGTACATAAGCTGCCGGAGCCCTTTATGGTCATCGCCACGCAGAATTCGCAGGGATATGTTGGAACGTTCCCGCTGCCCGAGGCGCAGCTTGACAGATTTATGGCGAAGATCAGCATGGGCTATCCGTCTGTCGCGGAGGAAGCAATGATGATGATGGAGCGTCTTGGAGAGAATCCCGTGAACGACGTGGAGAATATAATGTCCGCGGAGCAGCTTCAGCAGTGCATTGACGAGGTGCAGGAGGTGGAGTTTGCCTCCAGCCTTTGCAGGTATGTCGCGGAGCTTTCCGCCGCTACCCGCCGCCATTCCGCCGTGGAGCTCGGAGTCAGCCCCCGCGCGTCGCTGGCTATAATGAACGCGGGGCGCGCCTACGCCTATATCAACGGCAGAGATCACGTTGTTCCCGAGGATATAGTAAGGCTTCTTATGCCGGTATTCGCGCACAGGATCGTGTTAAAGCAGGAGACACGCTTAAGCCGCTTCAATATCCGCTCCGTTCTGGAGGACATAGTATCCTCGGTAACGCCGCCGGTCAGAAGCAAGAGGTAACGGAATGCGCAGAAACAGAGTGATATATGTTCTGGTAGTTATCGGGTGCCTGATCTTCTCGGCGGTATACCGAAGCAGACTTTCGGCGGTACTGCTGGCAACGGTGATAGGGTATCCCGTGCTGGCGCTGCTGCTTACCGCCGCGGAGCTTTTATTCGTTAAGGCGGAGTTTACGGAGGAGCGGGCGATCTACGAAAAAAACGTGCCCTTCGATCTGTGGATAAAGCTGACTAACCGCTTTATTTTCGCCTACGCGCCCGCGGAGCTGCTTTGCGTTTTCCCCGACAGAGATACGGGGATATTTTCGGTACGACATATCTACGCGTCCGTAGCGCCGCTGGGGAAATGCATGATATCCGTGAACTGCCTGCATAAATACCGCGGCAGTTACACGGCGGAAATACAGAAGCTCTCGGTGTTCGACCCTCTGCGCATTATCAGGCTGACAAAAAAAGCCGGAGCGGAAATGCAGCAGATATTTCTTCCGAGGAAGATCGGGCTGGGCGACCTTACGGTGGTTTCGGAAAATGACCGCAGCAGCGCGCCCACGCGGCTCTTAACGGGCGATAAGGAGGATTTTTCCCATGTGCGGGAATACCGCCTTGGGGATATGATACAGCTCGTGCACTGGAAGCTCACCGCAAAACAGGACGAGCTGATGATAAAGCAGTTTGACGAGATAACGGACAAGCGCGCGGCAGTGCTGTGCGATTACAGCTTTGAGGGAAATGAAACTGGTCTGCTGCTTCGCGCAGACGGAATTATCGAGACCGCGATAGCCTTTGCTCTCTCGGCGGTGGAGTCGGGGGTAAAGGTCAGGGTGGATTTCGGAACGCTTGACCGTAGCTTTGTAAGCGAGATAGGTGACAGAACGGGCTTTGACAGATTTTACCGCCTGATGGCGGTATTGCCCGCGAGAGTTGACGTGGCGGAGTTCGGCAGCCTCATTGATAATGTGGACAAGGGTAACACTTCGGTTATTTTTCTGGTAACGGGGAGGCTCACCGAGGAGCTGATCTGCCGTGC
>CAZKJC010000090.1:0-9546 GCA_964552995.1 uncultured Ruminococcus sp. | reverse complement strand
ATTTATAATCTCCGTATAGACATCTTTGCAAAAATCCCACACCTATCGCGGCGTAAAGTTTTGCGCAAATATAAGCGTAATTCCTTATGTATTTTCTTGTATGTTGCGCAAAACTTATCTCCTTGGCGTACATACAGTACGCCGGCGTCGATTTTCCTTGCGCTAGGCGTGGTCTTTTAGCAAATCTTGTCTATACTCCGATTATAAATCAGTATGAAAAAGCAAGAATCAAAAAGCGGAGATATCCCGTTTGTAATTACGAAAGGTGTGTGTATTATGAAAAGACTTAATGTCATTCTGGGCAAAAAGCAGCTTATTATCGCGTCGCTGACAGTCCTGCTGGGAGCGGCGGTAGCGGTGAACTTCATCTACTCGGGTACCAAGAAAAAAGAGATCACCGAGCCGTCCGCCCGCGTCGCGGCGTCCTATGGCGATACCGTATACGTTTCCGGCTCGGCGGACAGCGACGCCTACTTCGCCCAGGCGCGGCTCGAAAAGCAGACCAGCCGCGACGAGGCTGCGGAGGTCCTCGCCAGCATGTATCAGGGCGGCGATCTGACCTCCGACGAGCTTACAATGGTAGTGAACGACGCCGTTTCCCTCGGAACGCTTATCGACAGCGAAAACCGTATCGAATCGCTTCTGCGCGCGCAGGGCTTTGAGGACGCGCTATGCTATCTCAGCGAGAATACCGCCAACATAATCGTCAAAACCGACGGTCTTGACGACGCGGGCGCTGCCAAGATCAAAAGCACCCTGCTCTCGGAATACGAGGTCAGCAGCAATAATATCACAATAGTTGAGGTGAATTGAATAATAGTTTAGCAATGTGAGCGCGGCTTGAATTTGGGTCTATCCCAAGGCTTCAAGCCGCGCTCTTATTACTTCTCTCTTATCTCTATTATCAGCGCCGTGCCCTCATGTACCGTTATGCGGGCTGTCGGGGCGGTTATCTCATTGCTTACGCCGAGCGGAAAAGAGTTTGTAAGACGATGACGGTCAAGCGGATATTTCACGCCCGCTTCGCTCACCACCGCGCTTTCCCCGTAGGAAAATACCGAAACATAACCGTCGTACCGCGCTATTTCCGCAGCTCCGCCGCGCAGAAGATACACCCTCTCCCCTGCCCCGTAAAGCTCCGCGCGAACGCCGCGTTCCAGAAGATCATGTAGCATCTGTATATTCGCGATGGTGTGGTCAAGTCTGCCTCCCAATGCGCAGAAAAACCGCAGTTCGCCGCAGCCCCGCTCTATCGCCGTATCCGCCGCCAGCATAGCGTCGGTATCGTCCTTTATCGGCGATACCCTTATGCACTCGACTCCGGCGGGAACGGCGCTTTCCGCGCTGTCAAAATCCCCCACCGCGATATCTGGGGTAATTCCCGCCCGCAAAGCGTGATCCAGTCCCCTGTCCGCCGCTATCACAAGTCCCTCGATAAGGCTCTTGTCGAGCTCCGCGCAGGGTGCGCCGCAAATTATCGAACAAATCCCGCTCATTTCAAATTCCTTTCAGCTGTCGGGGCATCAATTGAACGCCTTTATAACCGTTTCCATAATATCAAGCGGCTTGTCGCCGGGATCCAGCGTGACCGTGAGGTGAGCTCTGCCGATGGTCTCAAGGCGCATTCGCGTGCCCACTGCCTTTGTGACCGCTCCGAGCTTGTTTATATCCAGCTTTGACAGATAAAACAGCATATTGTCCCCGACCTGCGTTATCTCCTGAATGCCGCAAAGGCTCGCCATATTCCGCAGCTTGGCTACCGTTACCAGCCCCGTTACCGAGGCGGGCGGTTCGCCGTAGCGGTCAATAAGCTCGTCGATAACGTCAAGGCTGTCCTCCTCCGATTCCACGCGGGCTATTTTGCGGTAGCAATCCACTCTCTGCGCCTGGTTGGATATATATTTTTCGGGGATATAAGCGTCTATCCTTATATCCACAAGGCATTCCTCCTTGTGAACGTCCTGCTCTCCCCTCTCCTCGCGTACCGCTTCGTCCAGCAGCTTAAGGTACATATCATACCCCACGTTCGCCAGATGTCCCGACTGATTAGCGCCGAGAATGCTCCCCGCGCCGCGTATCTCCAGGTCGCGCAGCGCTATTCTGAACCCGCTGCCGAACTGGGTAAACTCCCGTATAGCGTCAAGACGGCGCTGCGATATCTCCGAAAGAATTTTTCCCGGGCGGAACGTAAAATAGGCATACGCGCGCTTATTCGTTCTGCCCACGCGCCCGCGGAGCTGATGGAGCTGCGCAAGCCCCATATTTTCCGCGTTTTCGATGATAAGCGTGTTGACGTTGGGAACGTCTATTCCCGTTTCAATGATAGTGGTGCAGACCAGAACATCAAGCTCGCCGTCAAGGAGCTGCCGCCAGACCTCCAGCAGCTGATCCTCGCTCATTCTGCCGTGAGCCACGCCTATCCTCGCCTCCGGCAGAAGCTGCCCGAGCCGCTCCGCGCAGCCGTATATCGACTCTATCCGATTGTGGATATAATACACCTGCCCGTTGCGGCGCAGCTCCTTCTGAATTGCCTGCGCCAACATTCCCCAGTCATGCTCGCACACATAGGTGGAAATGGGCTGCCTGTCCTGCGGCGGCTCGTCAAGAACGCTCATATCGCGTATGCCGCTCATCGCCATATTCAGCGTGCGCGGAATAGGCGTTGCCGACAGCGACAGAATGTCCACTCCGCTGAACACCTCCTTGAATTTATCCTTGTGAGCCACGCCGAAGCGCTGCTCCTCGTCGATAACCACCAGCCCCAGATCCTTGAATTTTATATCGTTCTGGATTATCCTGTGAGTGCCTATAACAAGGTCTATCCTGCCGGTGGAAAGCTGCCGCAGTATCTCCTTTTGCTCCGCGGCGTTCTTGTAGCGGGACATCAGAGCGATATTTATAGGAAAGCCCTCCATTCTCGCCGAGGCGGTCTGGTAGTGCTGCCATGCGAGCACGGTAGTTGGAACGAGTATCGCGCACTGCTTCCCCGCTTCAATGCACTTGAACGCCGCCCGCAGAGCGACCTCCGTCTTGCCGAAGCCCACGTCGCCGCACAGCAGGCGCTCCATCGGGTGGGGGCTTTGCATATCCGCCTTTATCTCGTCTATGCAGCGAAGCTGGGAATCCGTTTCAACATAGCTGAAATGCTGCTCGAAATCCTCCTGCAATGAATCGTCCTCGGGGAACTGGAAGCCCTGCGCTTTCATTCTTTTGGAATAAAGCTCGATAAGCTCGGAAGCCATCTCCTTAGCCGCCGCTTTAGCCCGCGATTTGGTTTTCTGCCACTGCTCGGAATTAAGCTTGCTGAGCTTCACGGTGGAAACGTCCCCTGAGCCGATATAGCGCGAAACAAGGTCGAGCTGTGTGACCGGAACGTGCAGCACGTCCGCTCCCGCGTATTTTATACGGATATAATCCTTGCTCACTCCGTCCGTTTCGATCTTGTGAACTCCGTCGAAAATGCCTATTCCGTGTGACCGGTGCACCACAAGGTCGCCGATGGAAATATCGGTAAGGGAGCGTATCTCCTCTCCCCTTTTCTTCTTTTTGGCGGCTTTACGGCGCTCCGCGTGAACCGCCGTGTGGGTAAACACCGCGAGCTTATCCTCGAAATACTCAAAGCCCGCGGAGATCGTTCCCGCAGTGACCAGCACCCGCTTTTCAACAGGTCTTTCGGGATTTTCGGAATAGTCCGCGAGAAAACCGTCGTCCCGCAGATCGGCGGTAAGATTGCGCGCGCCCTTTTCCGTTCCCGCGAAAACCAGGCAGCCGAATCCCTCCGCGAGATACCTGTCCAGCTCCTCCTCAAGCAGCTTGTACTCGCCGCTCCAGGGAGAGGTCTGCACCGCCCCGCTCACGTTTATTATCGTGCCGAGCTCAAGACCGCCGCCGCGCACAAAGGTGTCGAAATATACCATCGCGCGCGATCCTATAAGGGAATACAGCTCGCTCTTGGAGAGCATGAAGCGGTCTATGCCCTTGCATATCCTGCCCTCGTCCACAAGTATCTTCATATCCTCGCTGTGCTGCAACGATACCGCTCGGAAGCTCTCCTTAAGGGTGGAATTCTCGCAGACGAAAACCCTGTCGCAGTAGTCGAAAACCGTCGTTTCCTCATCGTAGCACAGCGGGAAATATCTGTCAAGGCTGCGGAGCGTTATCCCGCCGCGCATTTTCTTAACGTCCGCCATAAGGCTGCCGCGGATCTCCTCCGCCTTTTTCCCGCGGAGCTTTCCCGCCAGCTCCTCGATCTTTCCGCACAGATCGTCAACGCTGTCGAAAAGTGTCTCCGAAGCGGGTGAGATATCTATTTTGTCGAGCGCCTCGGTGCGGCGCTGGGTCTCGGTATCGAAGCGGGATATCCCGTCGATGGAATCTCCCCAGAACTCTACGCGGCAGGGCGCGGGACTGCTCGGCGGGAATATATCAACAATACCGCCGCGCACGGAGAACTGCCCCGCTCCCTCTATCATATCCGCGCGGGAATATCCCGCAGAGATCAGCCGCGCGACAAGCTCCTCCTGCGAGCACTCGCCGCCGGATTCCAGTGTTATAGTCCTTTTTTGCAGCTCCTTTTTGGGGATCGTCAGCTGCGCCGCCGCCTCCGCGGAGCACACCACCGCTCCGCATTTCCCGTTCATCATAGCGGACAGCGCGTAAATGCGCTTGTGCTCATACTCCCTTGAAGCCGCCTCATAGTTCCCAAGCACAAGCTCGCGCGCGGGGTAAAGCAGAGCCGTTTCCCCGCCGTTCATCGCGTTGATGTCCGTGCAGAGCCGCTGCGCTTCTCCCTCGCTCTCCGCGATGATCAGCGCGGAGGAATACTCCCGCAAAAGCGCGCACAGAAAATGCGCCTTGTGGATATGGGAAACTCCCGTCACAAGGGCGGGCAGGCGTTTTCCGTCGGGCTGTGCGTTATTCTTTTCAAGATATTTCCGCAGCTTGACAAAATCCTCGATCTGCACCGCCGCGTTATAAAAATAATCCATCCGGTTCACCTTAACACGGCTTTATCCGTGTATCCGTATATCATAATTAAAAGATGATCATGCTCCCCGCTCAAAGCCGCCTCACGAATTGTACTTGTTCATGGCTTCGTCGGTTTTGTCCGCGACCATAAGCTCAAGGCAGGTCACGGCGTTGGAGAAGCACTGCTCCAGCTTTTCGCCGTCCTCCTTTTTGAAGTGCCCGAGCACCCAGTCCTTAAGCTCGTAATCGGGGTGAGGCTTCGCGCCAACTCCCATTTTAATGCGCGGGAACGTATCCTTTCCCGAAAGGTAGATTATGCTTTTAATGCCGTTGTGACCGCCGTCGCTGCCCTTGCGGCGTATACGCAGCCGCCCGGGCTCGAGCGATATATCGTCGTATACGATGATGGTGCGCTCGGGTGGTATCTTGTAAAATTCCATGGCGGCGGTAACGGCTTCGCCGCTGTTGTTCATAAAGGTCGTGGGCTTCATGATAAGGCAGCGCTTGCCGGATATCATCGCGTCACAGGTGAGCGACTTGAATTTCAGCTTTTTGCAGCTCAGGTCATATTTTTCGCAGAGAGTGTCTATGACCATAAAGCCGATGTTGTGACGGGTATTCTCGTATTGAGTGCCGGGGTTACCCAGACCGCAGATAATATACTCGACCGCGCCCGTCGGCTCGGGAGCGCGTCGGGATTCAATTTGTTTAAAGATATCGAAAACGGACATTTTATCTCCTTTTACACTTTTATACTTTTACACGCACAAAACACCCGCGAATTTCTGCGCGAGCGGGTGGTTATTTTTATATATTCTAGCACAAAATGCCGCGTTTGTCAATGGAGTTTGGAAAAATATATAAACTCGGGCGACATAACGCTCACCTGTAGAATTTCAAAAAGGTCGAAAGCTCGCGTAATTCAAAAAGCTATTGACATTTTTGCGGCTATGGTGGTATAATATTTATGAAAGGAGTTGTTGTAATATGGCACAGACTGTTTTAAATATACCTATCGACGAAAAGCTGAAACAGCAATTCGACGAATTTTGCGACGACGTCGGAATGACTTCCGCAGCTGCCCTTACCGTTTTTGTGAAAAAGGTAGTCAACGAGTGGCGCATTCCCTTTTCCATAGGAGAGGAGATAGAGGTTCCGAACGCGGAAACCATAGCGGCCATGAGGGAAGCGGACGAAATAGCCGAAAAAGGCGATTATCGGTTTACTTCGGTCGACGATATGTTCAAGGAGCTGGGTATCTGATGCTGCCGTTCAGTTATACCTCATCGTTCAACCGCGACCTCAAGCGAATTACCAAGCAAGGTGTAAATATGGCTTTGCTTAAGAAAACGATCACGTCTTTAGTGGAGCAGATACCATTAGATGAACGATATAAAGACCACCCTCTAAAGGGCAATTGGGCATATCACAGAGAGTGTCATATCGCTCCGGACTGGCTTCTCATCTACCGGTATGAAGCTGACGGAATCGTTTTCGTCAGAACGGGCAGTCATAGTGAATTATTAGATAGATAAAAACTCCGCTTGATCAACCGAATACTTTCAGAGATTATATTTTTTCAATGGCGGTTATCCGTCCTTTGGCAAATGCTTCAAAAATGCGATCATACATGGAAATGAGATCAGTGCGGTAATAAAGTAAGCCAGGGGCTGCGCGACCTCGATTCCGCCTATCCCCCAAAGGTGCGACAGAATAACGCACAGCGGGATAAAGATAAGTCCGCTTTGCAGACACGACAGTATCAGTGCTGGGATACTTTTCCCGATGCTCTGAAACAGCATGTTTACCACCATGGACGCGGGAAAGAATAAGAGAAAAACGCATTGTATCCGCAGAGCCTCGCTGCCGATCCGTACGACGTCGGGGTCTTTTCTGAACAGCGAAATGATCTGCGGCGCAAACGCAAAGCAGCCCGCGGCGATAACGCCTATCGAAAGCATTCCCAGACCAAGAGTAAACCATGTCCCCTTTTTGACTCTCGAGTATTTTTTTGCGCCGTAGTTAAATCCCGACACCGGCTGAAAGCCTTGTCCGATACCGAGACCTATACTGAATATAAGGCTCGAGGTCCTGCCGACATATCCCATTGCCGCGATGACCGCGTCGCCGAACGGCTTTGCCTGCGCGTTCATCACCATGGTCGACGCGCTGTTGAGCCCCTGTCTTGCAAGGCTGGGAAGTCCCGTCACAACAATGCTCCCCAGCGTGTTAAATTCCCTAGCGACAAATCGCGGAGAGATACGGCTCTGCGTTTTTTTCATCAGGAACATCGCCAGCAGTATGCCGAAAGATATGTACTGGGAGAGAGCCGTAGCAACCCCCGCGCCGCTTATACCCATATCAAGCGCAAATATAAACAGCGGGTCCAGCGCCATATTCAGAATGCCGCCCGTTGTCAGACCTATCATAGCCAAAGCCGCTTTTCCCTCATAGCGCAGGATATTGTTAAGCACGCAGCTCCCCGTCATAGCGGGCGCGGCGATGAGTATAAAGGTACAGTAATCTATGGCATAGGGCAGGATAGTGTCGGTGCTGCCGAGAAGCTTCATCAGCGGCTCGATAAAAACAAGTCCGCCGATCATAATGAGCACTCCCGCAAGCACCGCCCAGAAAAATCCCGTAGAAGCGAATTGGCTCGCCTTTTCATTGTGCTTAGCGCCGAGCAGGCGGCTGATGTGACTTCCCGAGCCATGCCCGAACATAAATCCGAACGCCTGAAGAATAGCCATTACACCGAATACGATACTTGTTGCTCCGCCCGCGCTGAGCGAAAGCTGACTGACAAAATAGGAGTCCGCCATATTGTATATATTGGTGATAAGCATACTTATGACTGTCGGTATGCCCAGTGAAATGATCAGCTTTCCCACAGGCGTTTCGGTCATTTTTTTGTATTGACTGTCCGCGCTCTCGTTGATTTTTTGCTCCATATCTTTTTTACCTCTGATCTATTTATGAATGTCTAGGTATATTATAGTACTTTTTCGCAAAAAAAGCAAGTGATATCTGCGGCGTTTCATAGTGTTGATTTAAGCTATTATGCGGTTAAGTTATGTTGACGAGGAGTAAATTATTTAAAAGAATTTCAAAATTCCCGCAAGCGATCCTCAGTCGCTCACTACGTTCGCTCCTTGCGGTCGATTGCGGGAACCGCGCAGCATTTGCCGTTCGGCAAATGCGCGACTTTTTGAAATTCCGATGCGGCGGAATTTTGCGGCTCGGTCTTGAACGCCCCTTAATGCGTGGGCGATTTGTGGCTATATGTTTTCAGCCCCTTTAATGCGGTGGAAATTTGTGATTTGTATTTTTAAAGATTACTTTGTCATACGGTTGATAAGATTTAAAATAAACATTTTGTCAGTATCATTAAGCCTGTCAAATTCGTCAATGGATTTCTGTGTGATACCTATTTCCGGTGCAAAAAATTCCGCGGGAGTTAATCCGAAATAATCACAGATCGTAAACAGCGCAGACAGCGAAGGCATAGTCTTTCCCGAAGCAATGTTATGTATATAAACATTGCTGAACCGCAGCTCGCGGCTCAGCCTATATTCCGATATTCCTTTCTGCAATCGCAGCTGTCTCAATCTTTTTCTTACAAATTCCTTATACTCGATCACTTTTACACCTGTTTTCCGCCCTTTGATCCGTTTCCCGAATCTATTATCCCGTTGATATATCCCTCAATAAGAGGGCGCTTGCTGGGCAGCAATCTTCTGTAATCCTGCACCAACACAAGCTCCTCTCTAGTTAAATTGTTAATATTTGTAATTTGGCGAATATCGGAGCTGCCTAAAATATAATCACAGCTTGTACCGAAAATCTCACTCATTTTAAGCAATATCTGAACATTCGGGAAATGCTTCTCGTTTTCATAGGCGCTTATCGTTTCCTGCGTAACTCCAAGCTCAATGCTCAGCCGCAGCTGTGTCATTCCCTTTTCCTCGCGCAATTCCCTTATCCTGTTCATACGTATGCCCCCTGCGCTGATAGTTATTATTTAATTATAACATTTTAAAATTGTATTTTTCAGAGGTTAAGATTATATTGATACAAGATAAAACTGTTTTTTCGCCCGCGCAATGCCCCTTTCATTTATTATACAATATCTCCAAACTTCATTATTCCAAAAATATTTGTTATTTTGATTCTTATGTCCAAAAAAATATGTTGAAAATTTCAAGAAAAAACACTTAAATCGACTAAATATTCTACAAAAAAATTTTTCCCCTTGAAAAAATCTCCCCGTTGTGCTATAATAGTTTAAAAACAAAAAAGCGGAGAAAGGAAAATATTATGTCACATGAGCTTATTCTGGTGCTGGATTTCGGAGGTCAGTACAATCAACTGATCGCCCGCCGCGTCCGCGAGCACAAAATATACTGCGAGGTCAAATCCTATAAGACCCCTATCGAGGAGATCAGGGCGATGAACCCCAAAGGGATCATTTTCACGGGCGGTCCCAATTCCGTTTATCTCGACAGCTCGCCGCGTATGGGCAAGGAGATATTCGAGCTTGGCGTGCCTATTCTCGGCATATGCTACGGCGCGCAATTT
>CAZKJC010000089.1:0-9580 GCA_964552995.1 uncultured Ruminococcus sp. | reverse complement strand
GAAGAATTTCCGCGCGCGGTATAACGAGCATTTCAAAATTGCCGAGATCACCGTTACCGCAAACGCTCCCTTGAGCGACGCGCTGAAGGAGCGTATAACCTCGAAGATGTCCGAGGTCACGGGGAAGAAAATTTCCATCAGGGAAAAGGTCGACCCCTCGGTCATCGGCGGTATCGTAATAGTCTACGGCAGCACGCGTTATGACGGAAGCGTCAAGGCAAGGCTGAACGCGCTCAGGCAGGAGCTCGGCTCCGTTATCACCTGATGAAAAAGCCTTTCCACAAAATCACGACAGAAAGGGATGTATTTAATGGATTTACGCCCCGATGAAATAACGGGTCTGATAAAGAACCGGATCAAGAACTACAACGCGAAAATCCAGCTCGGAGACGTGGGCACGGTCGTTACCGTCGGCGACGGTATCGTGCGTATCCACGGTCTGGAAAAGTGCATGCTCAACGAGCTTCTCGAATTTGAGAACGGCGTTCGCTGCATGGCGCTCAACCTCGAGCAGGACTTCGTGGGCGCGGTTATGCTCGGCTCCGACGCGGGCATTAAAGAGGGCGACCCCGTAAAGCGCACGGGAAGCATCGTATCCGTGCCGGTAGGCGAGGAGCTTATCGGACGCGTTGTAAACTCCCTCGGACAGCCCATCGACGGCAAGGGAGCTATCCTCGCGAAGGAGACCCGTCCTATCGAGAAGATCGCCTCGGGTATCATCACCAGAGAGCCGGTAAACGTGCCCCTTCAGACGGGTATCAAGGCTATCGACTCCATGATACCGATAGGCAGAGGTCAGCGTGAGCTGATAATCGGCGACAGGCAGACGGGTAAGACCGCCATAGCCATCGACACCATCATCAACCAGAACGGCAAGGACGTTATCTGTATCTATGTAGCCATAGGTCAGAAGAACTCCACGGTTGCCGGCGTGGTCGACACACTTACCAAGAACGGCGCAATGGGCTACACTATCGTTGTATCCTCAACGGCTTCGGAGCTTGCTCCGCTTCAGTTTATCGCTCCCTACGCGGGCTGCGCTATGGGCGAGTACTTTATGGAAAAGGGCAAGGACGTACTGATCGTATACGACGATCTCTCAAAGCACGCGGTAGCTTACAGAGCGCTCTCGCTGCTGCTTAAGAGACCGCCGGGACGTGAGGCGTTCCCGGGCGACGTATTCTATCTCCACTCCAGACTGCTTGAGCGCGCGGCGCGTCTTAACAGTGAATACGGCGGCGGATCGCTTACGGCTCTGCCTATCATCGAGACGCAGGCGGGCGACGTTTCCGCCTATATCCCGACAAACGTTATCTCCATCACCGACGGTCAGATATTCCTTGAAACGGAGCTGTTCAACTCGGGCGTTCGTCCCGCGGTAAACCCCGGTATCTCGGTATCCCGTGTCGGCGGTAACGCGCAGATAAAGGCGATGAAGAAGGTTTCGGGTACTCTTAAGCTGGACTACTCGCAGTACAGAGAGCTCCAGAGCTTCTCGCAGTTCGGCTCTGACCTGGATAAGGATACCAAGGATCGTCTGGCAAAGGGCGAACGCATAGTTGAGGTACTTAAGCAGGATCAGAACTCGCCGCTCGCGGTAGAGGAGCAGGTAGTGATAATCTACGCGGTCATCAACAACTACCTCGCGACCATTCCGATCGAGAAGATCAAGCCCTATCAGAAAGACCTGATCGACCATATCAAGGGTACCAAGCCCGAGATACTCGAGAGCATAAGCAGAGATAAGGTAATGTCCCCCGAGATCGAGGAGGAGCTTAAGGGTGTTCTCACGAGCTTTGCCTCTACCTACGCGGGTTGATCCCCGAAAGGAGTACTATGAAACAGGCATCTTTCGTACTCAGCATTATCGCGACCGTTCTGGCTACCCTTGCGGTGGCTGCGGTGGCGTGGCTGTACATTGAGAAAAAGGTAAGATATATCACCACCAACGACAACGTTTAAGGTGATGACTGTATAACTTCTTGGGGGTGATATTATAGCATCGGGAAATATGAAGGATATCAAGCGCCGTATCAAGTCTGTCGGCTCGACCAGACAGATAACAAAGGCGATGGAGCTGGTATCCTCCAGTAAGCTCCGTAAGGCTAAAATGCGCGCGGAGCAGGCGCGGCCCTATTTTAACGAGCTCTACAAGTCGCTGTGCGAGATAGCCTCCGCAAACACCGACCTCTCCACCGTCTTCACCGTAAAGCGCGAGGTAAAGCACAGGCTGTTTATAGTTATCGCGGGCGACAGAGGTCTGGCGGGAGGCTATAACTCCAACATACTCAAGCTCGCGGCGACCGCTCACGCAGGCGACGCGGAAAAGCCGAAGATAATCGCCATAGGCAAAAAGGCGATAGAGTATTTCGACAAGCGCGAATATGATATCGTGGCTTCCTACGCGAACATTGCGGAAAATATCAAGCCCAATCTGGCGCAGGATATAGCGGATATAGCTATCGAGATGTTCCGCAAGGGCGAGGTGGACGACGTGCAGATATTCTACACGATGTTCGTTTCCCCTATCACGCAGGAGGCTCAGCAGATGGCTATAATGCCTATGGAGACCGTCAAGCTCGAGAACTACGGTACAATGAACTATGACCCCTCGCCCGAGGCGGTGTTCAACCGTATCGTTCCGCGCTTTACCGCGAGCCTTATACAGTGCGCCGTAGTCGAGGCTTACGCCTCGGAGCAGGGCGCGCGCAGAACCGCTATGGAGAACGCTACCGACAACGCGGACGCGATGAACGAAAGTCTGTCGCTGCTTTACAACCGCGCTCGTCAGGCAAGCATCACAACGGAGCTGATAGACATCGTTTCGGGCGCAAGCGCTCAGGGATAAACCCAAAAACTTAAATTCTTTAGCAATTCCTACAAGAAAGGAAAAGTTAGAATATGACAAATCAGAACATAGGCACGATCGTCCAGATAATCGGCGCGGTGCTTGACATCAAGTTCACGCCCGAGAATCTGCCGAATCTGCTGAATGCTATCGAGATCGACAACAACGGCTCAAAGCTGGTTGTCGAGGTCGCGCAGCATATCGGCGACGATACGGTACGCTGTATCGCGATGGGCAGCACGGACGGTCTTGTCAGAGGTATGGACGCGGTCGACACAGGCGCGTCTATAAAGGTTCCTGTCGGAAAGGAAACACTCGGAAGGATATTCAATCTGCTGGGTGAGGCGGTCGATAACAAGCCGCAGCCCGAGACCGAGGAGAAGTGGGAGATCCACCGCACCGCTCCTACCTTTGAGGAGCAGGAGGCCTCCAACGAAGTCCTTGAGACGGGTATCAAGGTAGTTGACCTTATCGCGCCTTACCTTAAGGGCGGTAAGATAGGACTTTTCGGCGGCGCGGGCGTTGGTAAGACGGTACTTATCATGGAGCTTATCAACAATGTTGCCAAGCAGCACGGCGGTATCTCGGTATTCACCGGCGTCGGCGAGCGTACCCGTGAGGGTAACGACCTTTACAGAGAGATGACCGAGTCGGGAGTTATCAACAAGACCGCTCTCGTATACGGTCAGATGAACGAGCCGCCGGGAGCGAGAATGAGAGTTGCGCTGTCCGGTCTGACCATGGCGGAGTATTTCCGTGACAAAGAGGGGCAGGACGTTCTTCTGTTCATAGACAACATCTTCCGTTTCACGCAGGCAGGCTCGGAGGTTTCCGCGCTGCTGGGACGTATGCCTTCCGCGGTTGGTTATCAGCCTACGCTGGCGACCGAGATGGGCGCTTTGCAGGAGAGAATTACCTCCACAAAGAAGGGCTCCATCACGTCGGTTCAGGCAGTCTACGTTCCCGCGGACGACCTTACCGACCCCGCTCCTGCTACTACATTCGCCCATCTGGACGCTACGACGGTTCTTTCGAGAAACATCGCGTCTATGGGTATCTATCCCGCGGTTGACCCGCTGGAATCCACCTCGAGAATACTTACTCCCGAGATCGTAGGTCAGGATCACTACCAGGTAGCCCGCGACGTTCAGTCGATACTCCAGCGCTACAACGAGCTCCAGGATATCATCGCGATCCTCGGTATGGACGAGTTGTCCGATGAGGATAAGCTGACGGTTTCCCGCGCGAGAAAAATCCAGCGCTTCCTGTCCCAGCCGTTCTCGGTTGCGGAGCAGTTCACCGGTATGGAGGGCAAGTATGTTCCTCTTAAGGAGACTATCCGCGGCTTTAAAGAGATCATCGAGGGCAAGCACGACGATCTGCCCGAGTCCGCGTTCCTGTTTGTGGGCAGCATAGACGAGGCAGTCGAGAAGGCTAAGAAGGGCTAAAGGAGGAATTATTATGACTCCGTTTAAGCTGCAAATCATCACGCCCGAAAAAACGTTTTTTGACGGCGAGACCGAGCAGATAGTTGTCCGCACCACCGTCGGCGACGTCGGTATACTCAACGGGCACGAGCCATACTGCGCGGCGCTCGGAATAGGTCAGATGCGCGTCATGATCGGCGGGGAGTTCCGCCACGCGGCGACCTCGGGCGGGATAATCAAGGTGTCCCGCGAGAAAACAACTATCCTTGTGCAGACCTGCGAATGGTCGGACGAGATAGACATTACCCGCGCCAACGCCGCTAAGGAAACTGCCGAGGGCAGGATCAAGGCGGCTCAGAGCGATAACGATCTGCGCCTTGCCGAGGCTAAGCTGAAGCGTGCGCTCAATCGTATCGATACCGCGGGCATAGGGCACTAAAACAAAATATTGATCCCCGCCGAGCTTCGGCGGGGAATTTTTGTTTTATCTGCCATACTTTTCGTCGCGGTATTCCGCAAGTAATTTCTTTTCATCTTCAAGTTGAACTTTTTTAGTCATTTGGCAAAGCTCCTCAAAGGCTTTGCGCCTTATTTCCTTACGTTTTACTGCTGTGAGGTCTGATGTATCTTCTTTTTTTGTCATAGTTGTCACTCCTTTCATGAGCCATTATAACACATTTTCATTAAATAATCAATATCCCCGCACTCAAGCGGGGAATTTTTATTCTATTTTCTGCGCAAGAATCCAGTCCATAAGGCTAAGGGCGAGCCGCGCCTGTTTTGATGACATCTTTTGCACACGGTTGGTGATAGAGCGGATATAGTCGTTCTCCTCGTCCGCGACTGCGCCCAGCAGGAGAGCGTCGGGGGTGGTGTCAAGGGCGGAGCATAGCTTCATGAGGACGTCAATACTTATAACCGTTGTCGCACGCTCAACATTTGAAAGATAATTGTTGCAAAGTCCTGCCATTTCGTTTACCTGCCACTGTTTTAAGCCAAGCTCACGCCGACGAGCCGCAATTCGTTTACCTACTTCTTTAAAGTCTACATAATGCAAAATAATCACCTCTTAGTCTTATTTTACACTAATAGTATATGATTAAAAAATAGACTATATAGTTAAAAAACACTTGACAATATTAGTTTGTTGTGATATAATATCATCATCGGAAAATAACAATGAATATTGTATCTTGGAGGAATTAAAATGAAAAGAAAATTTTTAATTGCATTGTTGGCAACGACTTTATTATTAACCGCTTGTGATAATGGAAATTCGGTTCAATCCGAAAATAATTCGCAGATAGATAGTGCGATAGAAATATCAGAAGAATCTTCGAAATCAGCTATTGAGTCTTTATCTGATGAGGAAAAACCGATTTTTGAAGCATTGATTATAGCGTCAGATATTTTTTATACCCCACAGTCTGTTAAATTACTTAGTGTTCAAAACCTTATGAGAGATGACACTATACTTGATGATAAAGTATGGTCGAGAGATCCTAATGGTCAAAGGTGTTTAATTAAAATTTCTGGGGACAACAGGGTTGGCGGTAACGTAAATAAAGAATATATTTTATGGACATCTGACTGGTGGTTGTCAGATAGTTACCCAAATTCAGACTTAGACTACAATGATTTCCTTGAGTTCGAAAAGGGTCAAATTGTAGAGAACGATTTTAAAAACCGGGATTATGCCAAAAATCCACACAACTTCGAAAATGTTAGTGTTAAGAATTTGAACTTAGCACTAACTGAATATTGGGAAGAATTGGGATTTTAAGTAAGTATTTCAATAAACAGTTAAGAGAGGTAGGATTTTATGAAGATTAACAATGTAATGTCTGCAATAATAGCAGCCGTTATGACAGTCGGAGCAGCAAATATTTCCGCAGGCGCAGAAAAAGCAAGCCTTGCTTTTACAAGTGAAACATACTATGCGGAAAGCTCGGATAAGCCAACTGTACCAACTAACATTAAGAGCAGCCTTAACGGAAACAGTTTAAAACTGGTGTGGGATGATAATGAAAATGCAGATAGTTATTTCGTTAAATATTCCACAGACAAGGAAATATGGACAACCGTAACATCTGATTCTAATTCGGTTACCATAAGCAAACTGAAAGATGGCACATACTATTATAAAGTTGCTGCAAAAAATGATGTTGGCACTGGTAAATACTCAAAGGTTTATTCAATAAAGGTAGGAGAGGATAAACTTCCCGCGCCGACAAACGTAAAGTCAACTTCGACCAGTGCAACCATAAAAATCACATGGGACAACATGGACGAAGCAACAAGCTATTATGTGAAATACTCTACTGACAGAAAAAATTGGTCAACCAAGAAAACATCATCAAATGCTATTACATTAAAATCGTTATCTCCCAATACAAAATATTATTATCAAGTTGCCGCTGTAATTGATAAAAAAGTGGGAGAATACTCTAAACTTGCTACAAGAACTACTAAAGAAAACGCAAAACTTAATACAACCTCGCTCTCTGTGACTATCGGCAAATCAGAAACTTTGAAAGTCACTGGGAATATTGGAAAAGTTACTTGGTCATCAAGCGACAAAACCGTTGCAACTGTAAGCTCTAAAGGAACTGTTAAAGGAGTTAAAGCAGGTACCTGTACAATAACTGCAAAATTTGATAACAAAAAATTGACATGTAAAGTTACTGTAAAAAATAAATTGGTATGTTATCCAAATTCAGATGTGCCCGATTTTGGTAAACTTGCGAATGTTGACTATATTGGCTATGAGGCAATAAATGGAACGGAGACGTACATATATAAAGATAATATACCCATAGATTATTTGTATGACTATTCAGATGCACTATCTGAAGCAGGATATTTTGTTGATCACCAAATCGAGAATTCTGACATTCCAGGTCTTATTTTTTATAACTCTCAAGGAAAAACTGTGCTTGTAGCCTTATTAGAAAATGAAATTGGAATATTATTTGATTAAAAATTGTATGGAGGTGTAAAAATGTCTGACATTGGTACAAGAGAAGCCGCTGAAAAGTGGGGA
Organism: uncultured Ruminococcus sp.; assembly: GCA_964552995.1. Lineage (GTDB taxonomy): Bacteria > Bacillota > Clostridia > Oscillospirales > Ruminococcaceae > CAG-115. The sequence goes on along the minus strand of CAZKJC010000089.1, from coordinate 2,262 downwards.
TATACTCAAGCAACAATTAGCCGATGGTGTAAAGAGGGTCTAATTCCAAATGTAACACGAGATAAGCCTGGCTCTCCATGGCATATACCTGCAAATGCAAAATGCCCTAAAAAAATCAAAAAGGCTCTCCAAAAAAATACATAAAAAATCCCCCGCTCAACCGAGCGGGGGAAACCTTTATGATATTAAATCACTTATTAAGTCTAGCCTCGATCTCATCGAGCTGCTTCTTAAGCTCTGCGGGAACCTTACCGCCCTTAGCGTCGATATCCTCGGCGTAGTAACGGCGCATTTCCGCGATCTCCTTAGTCCAGAGGTCCTTATCAACCGCGAGCAGCTTATCCATGATCTCGGGAGTAACCTCGTCCTCAATGCCCTTGAGGTTGATGTCCTCGGGCTTGGGCAAGTAGCCGATAGGTGTTTCGACCGCGTCGACCGTACCCTCGCAGCGCTTGATTATCCAGTCAAGAACGCGCATGTTATCGCCGAAGCCCGGCCAGATAAAGTTGCCGTTCTCGTCCTGCTTGAACCAGTTTACGTTGAATATCTTGGGAGCCTTGTCGCCGAGCTTAACGCCCATGTCGATCCAGTGCTGCCAGTAATCGCCTACGTTGTAGCCGATAAAGGGCTTCATAGCCATCGGGTCGTGACGGAGCACGCCGACCGCGCCGGTAGCCGCAGCGGTAGTCTCGGAGGATACCGCGGAGCCTACGTATGTACCGTGATTCCAGTTGAAGGACTGGTAAACCAGCGGAGTGGTGGAAGCACGGCGGCCGCCGAATACGATAGCGCTTACGGGAACGCCCTTGGGATTGTCAAACTCCTTGCTCAGGCAGGGGCAGTTTACAGCGGGAGCGGTAAAGCGGCTGTTGGGGTGAGCGAGCTTCTGGGGCTTGCCGTCCTCTGCCATAACAGCGGTGAACTCCTTGCCGTTGACCTTTGCGCCCTTCCACTCTTCCGCGTTCTCGGGGGGATTCTTGTCGAGACCTTCCCACCAAACCGTCATATTGTCAAGGTTGATGGCAACGTTGGTGAAGATAGCGTTCTTCTTGGTGCACTCCAGCGCGTTGAAGTTGGACTTCTCGTTAGTACCGGGAGCAACGCCGAAGAAGCCGTTCTCGGGGTTGATAGCATAAAGTCTGCCGTCGTCGCCGGGCTTCATCCACGCGATGTCGTCGCCAACAGTGAATACCTCGTAGCCTGCCTCCTTGTAAACAGCGGGAGGAATAAGCATAGCGAGGTTGGTCTTGCCGCACGCGGAGGGGAATGCTGCGGTAACGTACTTGATGTCGCCGTCGGGCTTCTTAACGCCCAGAATGAGCATATGCTCAGCCATCCAGCCCTCTTTCCAGCCCTGGTAGGAAGCGATACGCAGCGCGAAGCACTTCTTGCCGAGCAGAACGTTTCCGCCGTAAGCGGAGTTGATGCTCCAGATGGTGTTGTCCTCGGGGAACTGTACAATATAGCGCTTCTCGGGATCAACATCAGCCTTGGAGTGCAGGCAGCGTACAAAGTCGTCCGAGCCGTCGGGCAGGTTCTTGAACGCGTCAACGCCCATTCTTGTCATGATGTTCATATTGAGAACAACGTAGATGGAGTCGGTGATCTCAACGCCTACCTTAGCGATAGGAGAGCCGATAGGACCCATCGAATAGGGGATAATGTACATGGTTCTGCCCTTCATTACGCCGTCGTACATGGGGGTCAGCATTGCGTACATTTCCTTGGGGTCCATCCAGTTGTTGGTAGGACCTGCGTTCTCCTTGGTGCGGGAGCAGATGAAGGTTCTGTCCTCTACGCGGGCAACGTCGTTGGGCTTGGTCCTGTGGTACAGACAGCCGGGGAGCTTCTCCTCGTTGAGCTTCTGCATTTCACCGGTGGATATCGCCTCGTTGGTCAGCTCGTCGAGCTGCGCCTTGCTTCCGTCGATCCACACTACCTTGTCGGGCTTGGTGAGGGCGATCATTTCGTCTACCCACTTCAGCACGTTGGGGTTGTTTGTCAGTGCCATATTTAAAATCTCCTTTAACATAAATTTTTGAGAGCATGGTAAAAAATCTCTCCACATATAACATTATACACGATTTTTTGCAAGAAGTCAAGGTTTATTCTTATTCTTTTTGATGTGTTTTTATTTTTGTGTTGGCATAAATGATAATTTATGCTAGCACGCTTATTTTGTTAGATTTATTGCGTAGTTCCGTTCTATTATTATGTGAAAGCGGAGCTTTCACGCGCTCGGACTGGGGCTGACACCTACGG
>CAZKJC010000088.1:4825-9583 GCA_964552995.1 uncultured Ruminococcus sp. | reverse complement strand
GCGCGCTTGTTCTGCTGCTTTATCATACGCTGTATAAGCTGCGAGGACTCGTACCAGAACTCATAGTTGCCGACATACATCTTGATCTTTCCGTAGTCAATATCCACGATGTGGGTGCAGACGTTGTTCAGAAAATGTCGGTCGTGGGATACCACGATGACCGTGCCGAAATAGTCCGCGAGGAAGTCCTCCAGCCACGCGATAGCGTCCACGTCGAGATGGTTGGTAGGCTCGTCCATAAGGATTATATCGGGATTTCCGAACAGGCACTGCGCCAACAGCACCTTTACCTTTTCGTTACCCGTAAGGCTCTCCATCTTCTGATAAAGTATCTCCTCGGGAAGCCCCAGACCCTGTATCAGCTTGGAAGCGTCGCTTTCCGCTTCCCAGCCGTTATGCTCGGCGAACTCGCCCTCCAGCACCGAAGCGCGCTCGCCGTCCTCATCGGAGAAATCCTCCTTGGCGTAAAGCGCGTCCTTTTCCTGTATAATGTCATATAGCCTGCGGTTGCCCATGATCACCGTGTCCTGCACGGTGTACTCGTCAAACGCGTAGTGATCCTGTCTCAGCACCGACATACGGAGCTCCTCGGGCTTGGACACCGTGCCGCTTGTCGGCTCAAGCTCGCCGCAGAGCACCTTCAGGAACGTGGACTTACCTGCGCCGTTCGCGCCGATAACTCCGTAACAATTGCCTGCCGTGAATTTCAGCTCCACGTCCTTGAATAAAAGCTGTCCGCCGAAGCTGACAGATACATTGCTTACCGTAATCAAATCTTTGTCTCCTTATCTCATAAAATTTTTCGCACCGCGCCGAACAAGTCGGCGCTGCCGCGGCACGAAAGCTCCGCTGCGCTACGCTTTCGCACCTTGCTGCGAAAAATTTTGCTGCGTGCGGGGTGCGTTGCCGTTTTTGAACGCCCCTTTGCTGCGCCGACTATTTGTTGCTATTTACTATTTTTTCTCAAAAAATTTTGCTGCTAATTATATCTTTGCAAAACCCGCTTCAAGGTCGGCAATAATATCCTCCACATTCTCCAGACCAACCGAAAGCCTTATCAGACCGCCGTCAATGCCTGCCGCAACAAGCTGCTCGTCGGTGAGCTGTCTGTGAGTAGCGGAAGCGGGGTGAAGCACGCAGGTGCGGATATCCGCAACGTGGACCTCGTTGGACGCGAGCTTTAAGCTGTCCATAAACTTTACTGCCGCAGAACGTCCTCCCTTTATCGAGAACGAAATTACGCCGCTTGTGCCGTCGGGGAGATACTTTTTCGCCAGCTCGTGACCCTTGCTGTTCGGGAGCGCGGGATAGGTCACAAATTCCGCCTTACCGGTGCTTTCGATATATTCCGCCACCTTGAGAGCGTTCGCGCAGTACTGCTTCATGCGCACCGCCAGCGTTTCCAGACCCAGATTGAGCAGGAAAGAGGAATGCGCCGCGGGATAGCAGCCGAAATCTCTCATAAGCTGCATGCGCGCCTTTGTGATATAGGGAGCCGCGGGGTAATCCTTGGTGTAAATAAGTCCGTGGTAGCTCTCGTCGGGCTCGGTCATGCAGGGGAATTTTCCGTTTGTCCAGTCAAATTTGCCGCTGTCAACGATAACGCCGCCCACCTGCACCGCGTGTCCGTCCATGTATTTCGAGGTTGAGTGTATCACGATATCCGCGCCCCACTCGATAGGACGGCAGAGCACGGGCGTCGCAAAGGTGTTGTCGATTATCAGCGGAACTCCGTGGTCGTGAGCCGCCTTAGCCCACATCTCGATATCCAGCACGGTAAGCGCGGGGTTCGCGAGAGTTTCCCCGAAAACCGCCTTTGTGTTCGGCTTGAATGCGCTGTTAAGCTCCTCGGCGGTGCAGCCGTTGTCCACCCAGATACACTCGATACCCATTCTCTTGAGCGTTACCCCGAAAAGATTTATCGTACCGCCGTATATGGACGATGAAGCGATAAAGCTGTCCCCCGCCTCGCAGATATTGAGGATAGACAGCAGCGAGGCAGCCTGTCCGCTCGACGTGCACATTGCCGCCGCACCGCCCTCGAGAGCCGCTATCTTCTTTTCGACAACGTCGGTGGTGGGGTTCTCAAAGCGGGAATAAATAAGGCTCTTGGTGGGGTCGTCAAATACCGCCGCCACGTCGTCGGTGGAGTCGTAGACATAAGTGGTGCTCTGAACTATCGGCATTACTCTCGGTTCGCCGTTTTTGGGGGTATAGCCCTCGTGAAGGCATTGTGTTTCGATTTTCATAATATTTTTTCCTTTCTGTCATCGGCAATGTGCCGTTTTTTATCATACTTTTTTAGTATAACATATTTTGGATTATTTTACAAGTCCCATTTAAGGGAAAGTTTTTGTGCATTATATAATCAGTCTTTTGTGGAGCTTGCTTCTTCTCTGGACTCGTTTATTTCCTCGTCGGGAAAGTGAGCACCGGTATCATCAGCGAAATGATCAAATTTCAAGCCAAAACGATTTCCGTTATATGCATAGTGATATACAGGTCTTTTTTGGCTAAGAATTACATCCATCTCAAAACCTATGTCATAACCGTATTCCAAATGGTTGTTCAGAATAGATTCTTGGCATTGCTCGACAGTTTTTTTATCGACAAAATAACATCTTATTCCTGCTCTTGTCAGCCCAAAGCTTTCAACGATTTCAGCAAGAAACGGTTCAATTGATTCATAATCATCTCCGATTTCATCTTCATTAAAAGCGATCCAAATTGTACTTAGGTTATCTTCAGGCAGTGCTTCAGTGAAGGTTTTGATTGAGGCTTCATCTGCTGAGCGAATGCCAGAGTCATATGCTGTTGCAAGTCCGCGCACATAGACTTCCGAAGCAAAATTTTCATAATGCTCCGATAAAACCGAATCAATTATTTCCTTCATTTCCCGTCTGACAACAGATTGTATATATGTATCGTAAAGTTCGCCATACTTCCACAATTCTATTTCAAACACAAGACCATCATCGGATTTTGGGATACAGGCACCTGTCATATATCCTCCCGAGTAAGTCAGATACATTTCCAGAATTTCAAACTCCTCATTGTATTTTTCTTCCAACTTACCGAGAATCAATTCCTCTGTTTCCTGCTTTGTCATTCCATTCCAGTATGTCGGCTTAAGGCTGAAACGACAGCTGCTTAATGTCAGCAGCAGTGACAGGCTTAAAATAGCAGCGATCAGTTTTCTCATATATACCAACCTTTCAAAATCAATTGTCAATTATCAGCCGTAAAAACTCCGTATTTGGTTTTGAGCCTGTCAAGCCTTTTCCCGAGCGGCTTGCGGAGTACAAGCAGGAAAACCGCGTTTGACACGAAGTATACGGCTCAATCATATCAATTACTGCTCTATCAATTATGCGGTTTGAGAAGCAAGAATTTATCACTGTAATTCATATCTTTTTACCTCCGTTAAATTGTACCTATCTGTTTCGACAAGCGCTAATCTTTTTTCAGTTCCGGTATATACAAAATCATCTTTAGGATATCTTCCGCTTACTAAAACTCTCAAATTAGTTAAATCAGGCTTATTATTACCATCAGTTACTTCAACACATTGTTCCAAAATATCAAAGGGAACATAGTAACAATCTATAAAAGCTTTCGTATAATAAAAACTTTCGACAAAACCCATAATTAAACTAACAATTTCATCGTCGGTTTCTTTATTCATTATACTTTCATTCAATACAATAATAATGCTTGTGCTGTTTTCTTGAGGTAACGCTTCTGTATATGTTTGAATTGACGCATTATCGGCTAGGCGAATTCCTGAATCATAGTCCGGTGATAACCCCTTTACTTCAATTTCTACTGCATATTCATCACAATGTTTTGATAAAACTGCGTCAACAATATCTTTCATCTCACGTCTAACAATAGATTGAATATATGTATCATCCAAATTGCCATATAACCAACGCTCTATTTCAAATACAAGAGTATCATCGGATTTTGGGCTGCAAAAACCTTTTAAATATCCATGAGTATTTACATATCCGGTAGAACGAACACTTAATTGTATTATTTCAAACTCCTCATCATACTTCTCTTCAAGTTCACTAAGAATAAATTCTTCCGTCTCCTGCTTTGTCATTCCATTCCAGTATGTCGGCTTAAGACTGAAACGGCAGCCGCTTAATGTCAGCAGCAGTGACAGGCTTAAAATAGCAGCGATCAGTTTTCTCATATATACCAACCTTTCAAAATCAATTGTCAATTATCAGCCGTAAATACTCCGTATTTGGTTTTGAGCCTGTCGAGCCTTTTCCCGAGCGGCTTGCGAAGAACCAGCAGGAAAACCGCGTTTGAAACGCAGTATGCCGCCGTTACCGGCAGCGAAGCCGCCATCGCCGCCAGCCAGCGCGCGAGCGAGAACGCTCCGCCCTCCGCGGAGAGAGCCGTCCACACGTCCATGACCGCCGAGAAAAAAACTCCCGAAATAACTCCGTAAACGCACAGCGGCACGGGCTTTTCCAACAGCCCCTTTTTATTGAGAAGCCCCGCGGCAAGCCCGATAAGCCCCCAGCAAAGCATCTGGAACGGCGTCCACGCCCCCTGCCCGAAATAAATATTCGAGATAAGTGCGGAGAGCGCTCCTATCATAAAACCCGCCTGTCCGCCGAAATACATTGCGGCGATCGTCACTATTGCCGACACGGGTTTGAAAAACGGTATCGGAGCGAAGATAAACCGCCCCGCCGCCGAAAAAGCCGTCATTACCGCCGCCAGAACCAGCTCCCGCGC
>CAZKJC010000088.1:0-4815 GCA_964552995.1 uncultured Ruminococcus sp. | reverse complement strand
ACAGCACAGCACCGCGCCCGCTGCCGCCGCAATATCCCACCGCAAGCCCGCCGACGTCAAAACCACAGCAAGCGGCACTAAGATCAGTGCCGCTATGCTTAATGATCGTTTTAAAATTCTTTTACCGTCCATCGGATCACTTCTTTTTCCGCTTATCAAGCCCCGCGAGGATATCGTCCACCTCGTAGCGCCCCTTGTCCAGCGAGTCGTCGTCATCGGAGATAAGCTCGCTGCGGCTCTTCTGCGCGAGGATCACCGAGCTGCGCCGTCCGCTGTAATCGGTATCGGGCTTTATCGCGCCTCTGTGGGCTTTGCGCCCGATCTGCGGCACCTCCGACTGAGCGAAGAACGCGTCGTTTTTCGACTTTTTGGGGAGCTCGGGTATCTCGGCGGTCATGCCGCTTACCTTAGCCGGCTCCACCGCGTTGTCGAGATATCTGCGCGCCGCTACGGGAGCGGGCGTTCCCCCTGCCGCAGCGGTCCTGACCGGAACAGGCGCCTCGGGCTTGTCGGGAACGTCGGGTATAACTCGGCGCTCCTCGCGGCGCGGAAGCTCCTCCGACGGCTCGGGGGCGCGTCTTTCGGGAACGGGCTCGGGCTTGATCGCGCGCCTTTCCGCGAATTTTTCAAGAAGCTGCTCGGTCGTCTTCTGCGGCGGAGCGATGGGCTTTGAGAGCGGTATTATATCGGGGTGAGAATTGCCCCGCGCCGGGGTCTGCTGCTTTCCCGCATAGCTGAACAGCACGCCGTCCGCGCCCGAAGCTGGCTTTGAAGCGCCCCTGCGGGAAATCGCTCCCCTGCCGTCGGGCTTGACGGATATCGCGGACTGAGACTCGCTGTCCTCCCGTCCGCGCTCGTTCTTCACCTTGGGAACGACCTCGGGCGGCGGCAGCTTTGCCGCGGCAGCTCTGATAATATCAAACAGTATCAGCGCCAGGCAGGGCAGCACCGCGATGACGCATATCCCCCAGCCCGTCTGCGAAAAGCGTATTATCGCTCCCAATATGGAGCTGGACATATCCGCCTTTCCAATCAGATCGGTCTCCTCAAAGGAATACTGCCCCTCGCTGTCCGAAACGGTCACGGTGTATACGCCGTCCTTCATCTCCGCGCCGTCCATATAACCCAGGGCGGGTCTCTCGCCGCGGTTGTATAGCACCAGATGATCCCTCTCCAGCTCGTAAGCCTCGCAGCGCCGCACAATGACCGCGCTGCCCTCGCTCACCGCCTCAAACTCGTCGGTTTCGGCAATATACACGTTAAATCCAAGAATATCCACCGCGCCCCTCGCTCCGAAAAGCGACGACGTTACAATAAGCAATATGCAAAGTATCAGCAGCAATACGCAGACCGCGTACCCCAGCCCTCTTGATATCTTCTTTCCCAATATCCGCACTCCTTATTTTAATTTGAAATTTTCCGCGACCCGCCCAACACGGCTCACTTCGCTTCGTTGCGCCGCGTCAGGCTCTCGCGGAAAATTTCCTGCAGCAACCTTATGTTGTTCCGATTTGAAATTTTCCGCGACCCGCCCGCGGCTCTATATTGCGTTGCAATAAACTGTAAAAGTCACATAATTGTACATACTCATACATCTTATAGTATACCATATATGTCGAATTTTTGCAAGTCATTTTTTATTGTTTTTATTAGCTTCATGAATGTTCCCATTTATCGCAAAAACATCTTCTCCGGATTTGCGCTGTATATATTCAACAAAAAACTTTATTGTTAAATAAAAATTTTGTTCACATCTTGACAAACTCTTACAATTATGCTAGAATAAAATATATCATTATGGGGATTATGCCCCACTGTTGGGCATATGCTGTACAAGTCCCGCAAAAGCGCCATATGACGGCATATTTTCTTTGTTCCATAAGGAGGATCTATCATGTATCACTGCCATATTCGATTTTATTTTACAGGTCGGCAGCAGGAGATTTATAATATCATAAGGGAAATGGAGCCGTCGGAGTGTTTTACCTATGAGTTCTCACAGAGTGAAAAGCCCGAAGCGGCGCTTGCGGAGAACGCCGACTTCTTTTTTGCGGAGGTATGCGATGAAATATCCGCGCGCGGACTTCGTGAGCTTACCTCATACAAAAAGCCCGTAATAGTCCTTGCAGATAAACAAAATATCGCGCTTTTGTCCGATCAGCTTGATGAGATATCGGATATCTGGACTCTGCCAATGTCGCGCGAGGAAACTGTATTCCGATTTTCAAGACTTCAGCGTATCTGCAAGCAGTACGCAAATTTTAAGCAGACCGAACATTTCTTTGACGCTACCATAAACAATGTCCCCATTCTTATATGGTATAAGAACAAAGACGGTATCCACGAAAAGGTAAACGACAGCTTCTGCCGGACTGTCCGCAAGACCAGAGAACAGGTAGAGGGGCAGGGTCACGCTTACATATGGGACGTTGAAAGGGACGATCCCGCCTGTATCGAAAGCGAAAACAAGGTCATGGAGAACCGCACTACCTTTGTGTCCGAGGAAATAATAGACACCGGCGAGGGCAAGCGTGTCCTCACTACCTATAAATCTCCCCTTTTCGATTTTGACGGCACGGTAATGGGAACTGTGGGCGTAGCGGTCGACGTAACGCAGGAGCAGAAATACAAGCGCGAGATGGAGAGAAAAAGCCATACGCTTGAAACCATCTTCAAATCGCTTGACTGCGGCATTATCTGTCACACGCTCGACGGGTCGCAGATAATCAGAATAAATGCCGCGGCGCTGAAAATACTCGGCTACAAGTCCAAGGACGAACTGTTGGCGGCGGGCTTTAAGACCGTAGCGGCGTCGGTCGTGAGCGAGGACAAGGAAATGATGCGCGAACGTATCGGCTCGCTCAGCAAGGAGGGCGACAGCGTAAATGTGGAGTACCGCGTAAGGCATACCGACGGACGTGTGCTCCATGTAATGGGTAATATAAAGCTCATCAAGGAAAACGGCGAGCTGCTGTATCAGCGTTTTCTGCTTGACATCACGGAGCAAAAGGCGCAGGAAATAATCAAGGAGCGCTTGCATAACGAAATGATCAAGGCACTTAGTCTTGATTACAGCATGGTCTGCTATTTCGATCTTGATACGGGTAAAGGAAGAGTTCTCCGCCGTGCGGACAACGACAAGGGTTATCCGGAAAAAATAATCTTTGATTCGGCAATGAAGCGTTATATCGACGAATACGCCGATGAGGATGATAAGGAAAAACTCCGCTCTATCCTGAACCGTGAAAATCTTAAAAATACGCTTGAAAACAAAATGGTTTACAGCTTTACCTATAAAGCCATGGTAAAGAAGCGGAACAGAATGGAGTATTTCCAGATAAAGATAGTCCGCACCGGCGACTGGGATAACGCCCACGGTATCGTTATGGGCTTTCACAGCGTTGACGAGGCTATGCGTATCGAAAAGGAGAAAAACAGCCTTCTGGAAAACGCGCTTTTGCAGGCGAACAACGCTAACAAGGCAAAGAGCGCTTTCCTGTCAAATATGTCTCACGATATACGCACTCCCATGAACGCGATCGTCGGCTTTACCAACCTGGCGCTCACGCATATCGATAATCGGGAGCAGGTCAAGGAATACCTCAAAAAGATAATGGGTTCGGGAAATCATCTTCTGAACCTTATAAACGACGTTCTCGATATGAGCAGGATAGAAAGCGGCAAAATGCAGCTTGACGAAAAGCCGTGTTCCCTTTCCGAGATACTCCACGGGCTTCATAATATCGTCAACACCAACGCCCGTGCAAAGCGTATAGAGCTTCATATGGACACCGTGAACGTAGAGGACGAGGAGATATTCTGCGACAAGCTGCGGCTCAATCAGGTGCTGCTGAATCTTCTCAGCAACGCCATAAAGTATACCAACGACGGCGGAAAGGTCGATGTAAAGGTCACCGAGATAAAGGTCAACGACAATGACATCGCCTGCTATAAATTCGTGATAACCGACAACGGCATAGGTATGAGCGAGGAATTCGTGGAGCATATCTTCGAGCCTTTTGAAAGAGAGCGCAACTCCACCATAAGCGGTATACAGGGCACGGGTCTCGGAATGGCAATAACCAAAAATATCGTGGATATGATGGAGGGAACTATCGAAGTCAAAAGCACCCAGGGCAAGGGCACGAAGGTATCGGTACGATTTATGTTCCGCTTGAACTCCGACGGAGAAAAGCCACATCTTATCCCCGAGCTGGAGGGTCGTTCGGCTATGGTCGTATGCGGAACGCCGTCGATAAGTGACGATATTGCGGGTATGCTCCGGCGTATGGGTCTTGACGCGCAGCGTGCCGATTCCGGCGCGGATGCTCTTTCCGAAGCGCAGCGGAAAAATTACTCGGTATTTGTCATAGATGAAAAGCTGTCGGATATGGATGGCGTTGAGCTGGTACGGGCGCTGAAAAAGGATAACGACCCTATTATCATTATGACAGCCTACGATTGGACGGACTCGGGCGAGGAAGTGATAGACGGAATATCCGCGTTCTGCGTCAAGCCGCTGTTTATGAGCGAGCTCAGGACCTGCCTTTATTCCTTGATAGATTCTGACGAAAAGACCGAGACCCACAGGGACACGGTAAAGCTGCGTTCCGGCCGCATACTTATGGCCGAGGACAACGAGCTTAACCAGGAAATAGCTGCGGCTATCCTCGGCGAAGCGGGATTTGTAATGGACATCGCGGACAACGGACAAATGGCGGTGGATATGCTGACAAGCTCGGAGCCCGGGTATTATCAGCTTATACTGATGGACGTGCAGATGCCCGTTATGAACGGCTACGACGCTACAAGAGC
>CAZKJC010000087.1:0-9586 GCA_964552995.1 uncultured Ruminococcus sp. | reverse complement strand
GGGTTGGGCAATGCTTTCCACCACCTGTATCAGAATGAACGAAAGCAGAATGTTAGAGGATAACTTGCTCGCTCTGAAGGATTACAAGCCAAATGAGGACTTCTTTGTCGCAGACGGCTGCTCTTTTCCGGACGACGGCGGCTGGTACTGGTCGGTCAAGGAGATAACAGACGATGTTATTTATCTGAACGGCTGCGGCGGCGATACATACGAGATACATAAAGATTAAGGCAACATCGGAACGACTGCGTGAAATCCCCCGATTACTCAGTGGATTTCGGTCTGTATATAAAATGTTGATCTGAGCTGTTATGCGGTTAAGTTATGTTGACAAGGAGTAAATGATTTAAAAGAATTTCAAAATTCCCGCAAGCGATCCTCGGTCATTCGCTTCGCTCATTCCCTGCGGTCGATTGCGGGAACCGGTCATCGTTTGCCGTTCGGCAAACTCGACCTTTTTGAAATTCTCCTGCGTGGTCGTTATGTCGCTATACTTTTTTACAAACTGAAATCCCCCGAAAACTCGGGGGATTCATTTTATTTGATCTCGGTAGGCTTATCCTTTTTCTTTTTTGGCTTGGCGGGAGCCGTCTCCGCGGGAGCCTCGTGAACGGTTTTGTTCTGGGCGATGGCTGTTTTCAGAACGCGTATCTTGGTTCTGTCGGAGCCTGTTTCGATAAGCACGGTGTCCTCCTTAACGGAAAGCACGCGCCCGATTATACCGCCGTTGGTGACGACCTCGTCAGCCACCTGAATACTGTTGAGCATATTCTGCATTTCCTTGTTGCGCTTCTTTTCGGGGCGAACGATAAGGAAATAGAATATCGCCACCATCAGCAGAACGGGAATAATGAGCGTCAGCAGGCTTGCCCCCGCCGCTCCCTCGACCGCGCCCGCCGCGTCGGATATAAGCATAGTCAAATTCATAGTTGTCCTCCATATCTGTAATTTATACACTTCTTATTATATCCTATTTTTGGCAAGAAATCAAGGGGGTTATCCACGATTTCTGCGATTTTCATAAATTATTCATATAAATGGAGCTTGGGGCGGGCAATGTGTGGACTATTCATAAAAAATCGCCCGACGGCGATTAACCATCGGGCGATAATATTGCAAGTATTACTGTTAGTTGAACGTAGTTCGTTCCGATAATTCGCCGTTTAAAAGTATCTGATACTCAAACAGTGTGGGGTCTACGCACTCGTCGTTTATTCTTACCTCAAAGTGGAGATGAGGACTTGTAGCCTGACCCGATGCGCCCGCCGCTGCGACCGCCTGACCGCGTGTTACGGTATCGCCCTCGCTCACATAAAGCTCGGAGCAGTGACCGTAGACCGTTACAACGCCGTTATCATGCTGTATCATAACGCAATTGCCGTAGCCGTAATACCATTCGGCAAGAATTACTTCGCCGTCGGTAGCCGCCAGAACAGGCTCGCCAAGAGCCACTCCGATATCAATTCCCATATGTCCGTAATAGCCGCTGTCGGGAGCGTGCCCGTACACATGCTCAACTATCGCATAATCTCCGCCCACGGGATAGAGGAAGCTCGGGTCGGGAACGCTCGCGATAAGCTCCGCCCATTGCTCGTTAAGCTCCTGCTGCTTTTCGGCGGTCATCAGGGAGTTATCCTCACCCACAGGATTCTCCGGTGCCTCCTCGCTCACGCCGTAATCCGGAATGCCTCCGCTAATACCGCCGCCGTGCGTGGTAAATTCCGTTCCCTTGTACAGCGTTATCCTCTTGGTTTCGCCCTGATCGTCAATGAATAGCTCGCACTCAATGGCAAGCGTCCAGAGATCGTCATTGATCAGCATCTTCATCGGAACCTCTGTCAGATAGTCGCCGTTATCGGGAGTTTCGCGCCCCTCGGGATAGAAATTCACTGTTATGATGCAGTTGTACGATTCAGCTTCTTCCATTTCCACAGTGCAGGGGTACAGCCAGCTGTAGTCAAACAGAAAGACCTTTCCGTCCTTGTCAACAACGAAGCACGGAGCCAGTCCGGTGTAGTCGGGAGCGTAGCCCAGATGATATCTTTCGGAAGCGCCTATCTCGGGCAGCGTAACGGCGATCTCGTCGTCAACGATATTCCACGAGGGCAGAACAATATTATGAATATCCTCCCGATGCTCGACCTCGCCGATGACCGTCAGAAAATCGTTGGTGGTGAATACAGCGTCACCGTTCTCCTTAACGCAGTACCTCCGTCTGCTGCCTGTTTCGGTATTTTCAACAGTGTAGATATACTCCTTGCCGCCAAAGGGAAGATATCCGGAATAGCCGTCGGGAGTATACTTTACAACTCGGATATCCCCGTTGTTGTCGCATATATAAGCGCCACCGAGATCGTTAAAGCGCACCGAATCATACACGCCCGCCCTTTCCTCACGGAAAAAGACAGAAGCGGAGATGAAATTGTCCAAATAGTCCGGTTCGTCGGAAAGCAGCTTCATTGTCCACTGTTCATGGTTGGTGTCGCAGCTCAATGAGTAATGCAGGCATTTGCCGTTGTCAAACCGAGCAGTGACAGTATAGTAGTAGCCGTCCGCATCGCATGTGCCCATATGCACGTCTGTCAGCGAAGCCTCCAGCACATTCTCAGCCTTTGCCAGCGCGCCTCTTACGTCCAGCAGCTCGTAAATAAAGCCCTCGGAAGTGGTGGCGTCGTACTCCAGCCAGTAGCCTCCGCAGTCCATTATCACAATTACATTATCCTTGCTGAGTAAATTACTGTCATTGTCATACGCCCGCCATCGGTTTCCTGCCTCAATAAAATAGGGAGCGGACTGCGACAGCCGCACAGGGTCAACGTCCTCGACATCAACGCGCTCAACGGAAAGCTCTCGCAGCGCTCTCTCCGCGATAGTGTCGGAAATATCATTGTTAGCTTCAATGGATTCCGCGGGGAGAAGATCGACCTTTTCGGGCAGCGAAGCCATATGATGGCTTATCCCGAATGTGAGAGCCGCCGCTGCCGCAGCCGCTCCGCAAACCGAAAGCCCGATGTTCCGCGCCAGCTTCAGACCTCTGCGCTCGGCGCTTCCCGCAAGGGCTGCTTCTTCTACCAAAGAATCATCGATTTCATTCATAGCACTATTTAATTTATCGTCCATATAAAACTCCTTATCTGAAAAAAATTTTCCGCATCGCGCCGAACAAGTCGGCGCTAGCCCGCCGCAAATGCTCCGCTCCACTTCGTTCCGCTACGCATTCGCAGCGGCTTGCGGAAAATTTTGCTGCGTGGGCTTTGCGTTGCTCTTTGCGGGCGTTGCTTTGCTGCGCCCCCTTGGGGTTGCTCTTGCCAAATGATTTTAATTTGAATTTTCCGCACCATGCACTCAGACGCTTTGCGTCAGAGTGCATTAGCTCGCCGTAAAAGCTCCGTTACACTCCGCTTTCACGGCGGCTTGCGGAAAATTCCTGCGGGGGCTTTATGTTGCTCTTTGCGTGCGTTGCTTTTTTTGCGTAAGTATTTTTTCGACCCGCGCCGAAGGCGCACCTTAACTGTCAACTACCCACTTATCCACTATCAACTGTCAACTGTCAACTGTTCAGTATCCTTCGGCTGTCAGATATTCCCGCAGCTTTTTCAGCGTTCGTGATATGCGAGATTTCACCATGCTTTCGCTGACATGAAGCCGCTTTGCGATCTCCGAAATGCTGTCCGAAAACCAGAAGCGCCTCAGAAATATCACTCGCGTGTTATAATCCTGCGCTTTCAGAAAACGGTTCAGAAGCGATGTGAGCTCCATTTCGGAATGCCTGTCCTCTGCCGATCGCTCCGATTTTATGCAGTTTTCCAGCTCCTCTATCGGGAGCGCCTCTCCGCGCTTTGCCGCGTGCTCGTGACGATATCTGTCCAGAGCCGCGCTGCGGGCTATCTTGCACAGATACGCGGACAGACTGTTGGGTCTGGCGGGAGGAATACCCGACCACGCCCGCATATAGACCTCGTTTTCGCACTCCTCCGCGTCCTCGTGACTGCGCAGTATTCCGAAGGCAACGGAGTTTATCAGCCGACCATACGTCGCCTTTATCTCCGATATGGCGGATTCGTCGCGGCCGAAAAGCTTTTCAATTATCTCCTCGTCGTTAAAATCGCTTGCGCCCATGCTTTCCCCCCTTATCGTACCTGTCCGGACTCCGGCAGTTTTTTGAGCTCATCTATTAAGACGGATTATTTTTGAAAAAGTCGCAGGCTCGTATAAAAAAAGCCGCACATATTTCGCGCAGCCTTGATTTGGATATTCCTCACTCGTCAAACTCGGACTTACCGTCAAATAATAAGCGGCATACCCCGTCCGCTTTTTCTATGACCGCGTCAATTATTTTCCGATTTCTTATGTTCATTTCATCTCCGCTTTCCGCAGCCTGTCTGTTATCTCCGATATATCCACCGAAACGGGCTTTCCGTCCGCTGTTACATTTATAGTATCTTTCCCCCAACTGACGAAATCAATATCGTCCATCTCATATTCTGGGTCTATTATCTCGTGCAGGCTTACGAGTTTTGGCGAGAAATTCATGGGGTCGCCGAGCATTCCCACCATTACGTCGTTCGTGCTCGCCCAGTAGCAGCCGCCGTAAGCGATAAGATCGGTGTTGATATCATAATGCAGCTCGGTCACTATAAAGGATTCCCCGAAAAGCCAATTGTGATCGTGCTGATGTCCCTCGGGAATATAGTGGTTGACCCTCATCGTATCAAGCTCCAGATAGCTTATACCGTACAGCTCAATATGAAACGGGTAATACCTGTGACCGTTGCTGTGGGTGAAAAATTCGGTAAAGGGTTTTATATGACTGTCGGCTGACAGATACTCATAAACCGTTTCCCCCGATTTTTTCAGCGCGCATTTTATCAGCAGCGCTCTTACAACGGAATAATTTTTGCTCTTTTCCTCAACGTCGGAATAGGTTTCCGTTTCAAGTGTATAGTCCTCGGGCAGCTCATAGGTCTTGCTATCTGTGAGGTATTTTCCGTCAAGTACGTATTTCATGCCGTTAATATAGCGGTCGTATTCCTCCGTGCCGTACAGATTTCGATAGGACATTCCCTTGTAACGCTGAAGCATACAGAAAATATCCCCGCAGTCAAAGTCCGCGTTCAGCTCTCCGCTCTCGGTTTTAAAGGAGAGCGCGACGGAATATCCGCCCTCCCGCTCGCTTATTGTCAAGGCGGTCAAGGCGGAGTTTACTATCTCTTCCGGCAGCTCGTTCAGCAGCTCGGGCTTACCGAATCTAATGTAAAAAAAGCGGCAGCCGCTGCGCTCCGTTTCCTCCGCGGGAAACTCGCCGTACATAACGATATTTCCGCCGCTCCACGCCTCGGCGTCGGTTATTATGCTGCCGCAAAAGCTGTGTTCTTTAATAATATTTACGTCGAACATCATTTCTCCCTATACGCTTATGTATTCTCCCTCGGTATTGACCGGCGCGACGTTCAGCGTATAATCCCGCTCGACCTCCAGTCCCTGCGCCTTAAGGCTGTCGCGGGTGCAGGAATACGCGGTGTCGGGGGTATTGTTCTCGCGGCTGAGATGTCCGAGGATAAGGTGCACCGTTCCGCTTCTGACAAGCTCCGCGGCAAACGCGGCGCAGTCGTTGTTGGAAAGATGACCGCGGTCGCTTAATATTCTCCGCTTCAGATCGGCGTGATATTTGGGATTTTTGCGCAGCATTTCCACATCGTAGTTGCTCTCCAGCAGAACCGTTTCGCAGCCACGCAGCGCCGCGTGAGTCTCGTCGGTGATAACGCCCGTATCGGTGCACACCGCAAAGTCCGAGCCGTGATATTTTACCTTATACCCC
This sequence comes from uncultured Ruminococcus sp., assembly GCA_964552995.1. Taxonomy (GTDB): domain Bacteria; phylum Bacillota; class Clostridia; order Oscillospirales; family Ruminococcaceae; genus CAG-115. Next base: position 3,768 of record CAZKJC010000087.1, on the reverse strand, counting down.
ACGCTCTCCGCCGCATCGTGAGATGTGCGGAAGCAGCTCACCTCAAACCCCGCGCTGACGTATTTTTCCCGCGTGATATCGTAATAACGGTTATCCGCGGGGAGCTTTTTATTGAGATATGAAATAGTCCCCGCGGAAGAAAAGACGGGGATTTTCGTATGCTTTATTATCTGCTCCAGACCCTTTATGTGATCTATGTGCTCGTGGGTGATAAAAATAGCCTCAATGCCGCTGATATCGGTGTCGATAAGCTCCAGTGAGCTTTTCAGCATTTTATGTGAGCAGCCCACGTCAACCAGTATCCCGTTGCCGCGGGTCCCTATAAAGGTGCAGTTTCCGCCGCTTGAGGAGCAGATGGGATAAATTCTTGCCATTGTTACCTCTGTCAAATAGCTTTTTTAGCGGGGATCTCCGCCGAGGGATCGGGCTCGTCTACCTTGACGATATCCGCGCCGAGCTTGCGGAGCTTTACCTCCATATTCTCATATCCGCGCTCGATATGGAATATATCGTTTATCTCCGTAACGCCCTCCGCGCCGAGAGCCGCCACGATAAGCGCCGCGCCCGCTCTCAGGTCGGTAGCCTTTACGGGAGCGCCCTTGAGCCTCTCCACGCCCTCAATTACCGCAACTCTGCCCTCGACCGAAACGTTCGCGCCCATTCTTCTAAGCTCGTCGACATAGCGGAACCGGTTGTCGAAAATGCTCTCCGTTACCATACTCATGCCCTTTGCGCAGGTGAGCACCGCCGCCATCTGCGGCTGCATATCCGTGGGGAAGCCCGGATGGGGCTGGGTCTTTATGCTTGTGCCGAAATATTCCTTGCCGCCGATAACGCGCACCGCGTCGTCGTACTGCTCCACCTGAACGCCGATCTTCACCAGCTTGTTGGTGATGGGCTCAAGGTGCTTGGGGATAACGTTCTTTATCATCAGCTCGCTGCGGGTAGCCGCCGCGATGGTCATAAACGTTCCCGCCTCTATCTGGTCGGGGATAACGCTGTAATTCGTGCCGTGAAGCCGCTTTACTCCGCGTATCTTGATAACGTCCGTGCCCGCGCCGATTATATCCGCTCCCATCGAGTTCAGGCAGTTCGCGAGGTCTACCACCGTGGGCTCCTTAGCGGCGTTTTCGATAACGGTAAGACCCTCCGCCTTTGCCGCTGCCATTATGCCGTTTATGGTAGCTCCCACGCTGTTCTTGTCAAAGAATATCTGGCTTCCCGTCAGCTTGTCAGCGTGGAGATTCACCATACCGCCGTCTATATCGTGGCTTGCGCCCAGCGCCGAAAAGCATTTCAGATGCTGATCTATCGGTCTGTCGCCGAGATTGCAGCCCCCGGGCATGGAAACGTGCGCCTCATTGAAGCGCCCGAGCAGCGTCCCGAGAAAATAAGTTGAGCTTCTCATCAGCTTAGCCTTTTCATAGGGAACGGGCAGATTCCTTAACTCCGCGGGGTCTATCTCCACGGTAGTCTTATTGAGCATACGTATTTTAGCGCCCATTTCGGACATGATCTGCAATGTGATATTTACATCGCTGATATTGGGTATATTCTCTATAACACAGGGCTCATCGGAAAGAATGACCGCGGGCAGTATAGCTGCCACCGCGTTTTTTGCCCCACTGATAACTACTTCGCCGCCGAGCGGTCTGCCGCCCTTTATAATGTACTTCTCCAAAAAAACACTTCCCCTCGCCCGCCAAACCGCTAGGGCTCCGATAAACATGACGATATAACGCAGGCTGATATATTATTGTAAACGCTCCCTTTTTTCTTAAATTATCGGGAAACGCAGTAACGCATGACAAAATATGAGCATATGCACTCACGTAAGATATTATACCATACTTTGCGGAAAAAATAAAGTACAATTTTCAAAAAAATTCGATTTTTTTGAAAATTGTGCAATGAGCACAAAAACACTTAATTATTTTAAAAGAATTTCAAAATTCTTGTAGGGGTTAATATATGTTGACGAGAATTAAATGATTTAAAAGAATTTCAAAATTCCCGCAAGCGATCCTCGGTCACTCGCTACGCTCGTTCCCTGCGGTCGATTGCGGGAACCGTGCTGCATTTGCCATTCGGCAAATGCGCACTTTTTGAAATTCCGATGCAGCGGAGATTTGTGGCTCGGATTTGAATGCTCCTTTAATGCGCGGGCGTTTTGTGGCTTGGCTCTGAACGCCCCTTAATGCGTGTGTGATTTTGTGGCTTGGTTCTGAATGCCCCATTTATGCGTGAGCGCCGTGCCGCCGCAATTTTTGTGCGCTATATTTCTTCATATATTATAATCCGCAAAATAAATTTTAATCCCGAACACGCAAATTTCCGCATAAAGGATTGACAAAAAGGCAAATTTGTGATTTAATATAAATAACAGCAATAACTGTTATCATTCATGAAAGGACAATTGACAATGGCAAAGCTGAACGAAAATTTTTCAAAGCTGGAAAAGAATTACTTATTTATTGACATCGCGAAAAAGATCAAGGCGTACACCGCCGCTCACCCCGACGCAAAGCTGATAAGAATGGGAATAGGCGACGTTACCCGTCCGCTTGCTCCGGTGGTCGTGGAGGCTATGGAGAAAGCCTGCCGCGAGATGGGCGTTAAGGAGACCTTCCGCGGCTACGAGGACAGCGGCGCGGGCTACGACTTCCTGCGCGAAGCTGTATCGGGCTACTACAAGAGCTTCGGCGCGGACGTGTCTCCCGATGAGATACGCATAAGCGACGGCGCAAAGAGCGACTGCGGAAATATTATAGATATTTTCGGCGCGGGAAACACCGTGCTCGTTACCGATCCCGCCTATCCGGTATATGTGGATTCCAACATAATGAGCGGAAACAGCGTTATCTACGCAAATTCCACCGAGGAAAACGGGTTCGCGGCTATGCCCGATCCCTCCGTAAAAGCCGACCTTATCTACCTCTGCTCGCCCAACAACCCCACCGGCTCGGTATACACCGCCACTCAGCTTAAGGAGTGGGTGGACTATGCGCTGAGCAATAACGCGGTATTGATCTACGACGCGGCTTACGAGGCGTTTATCACCGAAAAGGATATCCCACGCAGCATTTTCTGCGTTGAGGGAGCAAAAAAGTGCGCTATCGAGATATGCTCGCTCTCCAAGACGGCGGGATTTACAGGAACGCGCTGCGGCTACACGGTAGTTCCCAACGAGCTTATCCAGAAGGACAGCGCGGGTAATGACGTGAAGCTCGCCGATCTGTGGAACAGGCGCGAGGGCAGCAAATTTAACGGCGTTTCCTACCCCGTACAGCGCGGCGCGGAGGCGGTGTTCACTCCCGAGGGACAGAAGCAGACCCGCGAAGCTATCGACTACTATCGTGAGAACGCGCGTAAGATCGCGTCGACCTGCGACGAGCTCGGTATAAAGTACACGGGCGGCGTAAACTCCCCCTACATCTGGCTGAAATGCCCCAAGGGTATGGGCAGCTGGGAATTTTTCGACTACCTGCTTAATGAGATACAGGTAGTGGGAACCCCGGGTGCGGGCTTCGGCAAGAACGGCGACGGCTGGTTCAGACTGACCGCTTTCGGAACTCACGAGGCTACCGCAGAAGCGATGGAAAGGCTGAAAAAGCTGCTTAAATAAAATCAAATCTCCCCGATGCGATCGGGGAGATTTCAGCTTGTATAAAATGCCCGCAACATAACGCCCACGCATTTAAGGGACGTTCATAAAGAACAGTGTAATGCCCCCGCAGGAGAATTTCAAAAAGGTCGAGTTTGCCGCAG
>CAZKJC010000086.1:0-9643 GCA_964552995.1 uncultured Ruminococcus sp. | reverse complement strand
GCCGGATTTTGTTCTTCCCCCCTCCCCGTAGGTGTCAGCCCCAGTCCGAGCGCGTGAAAGCTCCGCTTTCTCAAAATAATTGAACGGATAAACATAACAAACTTAACAAAATAAGGTGCTCCGCTAAATTATCATTTCCCTCATTTACAATCAATGATATTTTTCCTCTAAATGCACCAAAATAAACTTCCTTTTTCACGTTTTATTGTGAAGATTTGGCATTGAATTACCCCCAAAATAGGTATATAATATTTATGAAAAAGAAAGGGATGGGGAATAATGGAGACCTTTGAATGTTTTAAAGACCTTGCGATAATTCTTATAGCCGCAAAGCTGCTGGGACTGCTGGCGAAAAAGCTCAAAGCGCCGCAGGTAGTCGGACAGATTGTCGCGGGGCTTCTGATAGGTCCGAGCGTTCTGGGAATAGTCGATCAGTCCGATTTTATACTTACCATGGCGGAAATAGGCGTTGTGCTGCTGATGTTCTCCGCCGGACTCGAAACAAATATGCGCGATCTCGTAAAAACAGGCCCCGTGGCGCTGTCTATCGCCTGCGCGGGAGTTTTCGTGCCGCTGGTTCTCGGTTACCTCTTATACTCGGTTTTCTACGGATTTGCTCCGATAGGCTCGGAAAAATTTTTCAGCGGCGTTTTTGTCGGAACCATCATGACCGCCACATCCGTCAGCATTACCGTCCAGGCACTGCGCGAGCTCGGACATCTAAAAGGCAGGGTGGGAACGATCATTCTCAGCTCCGCCATTATCGACGACGTGATAGGCATTATCGTACTTACCTTTGTAATAGGCTTCAAGGACGCAGGCGCAAAGCCTGTCGACGTAGTGATAAAGACCCTGCTGTTTATCGCATTCAGCGTTGTGGTGGGATTTCTGGTGTATCTGCTATTTAAGGTGCTGGATAAGCGTTTTTATCATCAGCGCCGCATACCCATATTCGGACTGGTGCTGTGCTTCGCCATGGCTTACTGCGCGGAGAAATTCTTCGGTATCGCGGACATCACCGGCGCTTATGTGGCGGGAATAATCCTATGCAATCTGCGTGACGCGGAATACATCGAGGGCAAAATGGACATCAGCTCCTATATGCTTTTCGGACCCGTATTTTTCGCGAGTATCGGTCTGAAAACCACCTTTGACGGCTTTACGCTCGATCTGCTGTGGTATTCCCTCGCGTTCGTGGCGGTGGCGCTTCTGGCTAAGGTGATAGGCTGCGGGCTGGTAGCGCGGCTGTGGAAATTCGACCGCAGGGACTCCCTCAAGGTCGGCGTGGGAATGATGACCCGCGGCGAGGTCGCGCTTATCGTCGCGCAAAAGGGGCTTGCGGTGGGAATGATCTCCTCGCAGTATTTCACCTCGGTCATACTGCTGATAATCTGCTCCTCGATAGCCTCTCCCGTGCTGCTGAAGCTCCTCTACCGCGGCGAGGACAGGACGGATCTCGCCCCGCACGAGGTTCACCCCGATCTGGACGAAACGGAAATTATGGAAGAATAACAAGGAGTGATTTGTACAATGCCTTTATTTTTTCAACGACTTATTGAAGACGACCCTGTTCAGGCGCTGCCCGTTGTTGTCGCCGTTGCCTTGATTTATTGGTTCACCCGCAGATCAAAGCACAAGAAAAAATTTGCCGACAGCTTCACGGAAGTGCGCAAACGCTCCCGCTTTAATGAAATAGTAAGATTGCTTTTCATTTGCTTTATAGTTGAGCTGATATGCTGCACACTGTTCCCGACGTATTTCTGGTATAAGCTCTGGCATTACCCGTTTGAGCGCGATTTTTACTTTTATATGCGGTTTCAGCGCTGGGAGCTTGCGCCTAAGCTATTGGCGAATATATGGCTTGACGGACAGGTGCTGGGGCACAGCCGCTATATATGGCTGTCTACATTCTGGGACTTTGCGGTAAATATTGCTCTTTACGTTCCTCTGGGATTATTTCTGCCGCTTATATGGAAGCGGGCAAAGCTATGGAAGGTCGTCCTTATCGGTTTTGGGTGTACCTTTCTGATAGAATTTCTGCAAGCGTTCATAGGTCGCCAGGGAAGCGCCGACGACGTTATCTGCAACACCTTAGGCGCGCTTGGTGGTTACGCATTGTATTTGCTGATGAAAAAGCTCTTCCCGAGGTTTACGGATAAGTGCAAAACAGTGGCAGAATAACAACAACGCGGCATTGCCCGAAAATGAGCAATGCCGCTTTTCATGTTGACGAGAATTAAATGATTTAAAAGAATTTCAAAATTCCCGCAAGCACGCTCCGTTCCGTTTAGCTTCGCTAAACTGCACTTCGCGCGATTGCGGGAACCGGTCATAATTTGCTTCGCAAATTATGACTCTTTTTGAAATTCTGATGCGTGGTCTTTATGTTGCTATAATTTTTATCTTACCGTCGCTCCGGTATAATAAAACTCCAGTATCTGCTTGTAATCATAGCCCCACTGCGAAGCGAGGTTATTCGCGCCGTTCTGGCTCATTCCCACGCCGTGACCGTAGCCGTAGGTGGTGAACGTGAACATATCCGTCGAAGCGTCGTAGCTTACATCAAACGCCGCTGAGCGCAGCTCGTAGCTCATGATGTTCTCCCTGAACGCGCGTCCCGAGAGCTTTATCGTTCTTCCGCTGCTGCCCGTGTAGCTGTGGTAACCGCCGATGTTCATCTGCTCGACATATCTGCCGTCGGAATAACCGTCAATGGATATCCAGCCCGAGGGATCGCCCGAAAGCGCTATGCCCGTAACGTTCTGTACGCGGTTCTTGATATCCTCGGAGGAATAGGTAACTACGCGCCCGAAATTCGGGTCATATTTTGCGTCCAGCTCGCAGTAAACGCTGGTGAGATAGGGATAAGCGTTGCCCCAAACGTTCTCGCTGGAAGCCGTGTAGCCCGCCGAGGACGCGGAATATACCGCCTGGATATAATCTCCGTCATAATAAACGGCCTGTCCGATTACCGATTCGGTCAGCACCCGCACGGAATCGTTCACAGTATCGCTCAGCAGCACGCTGGGATAGGTCCCGTATTTGTTGCAGTATTTTATGTAGGTGTACGCCGCCACCGCCTGCGCCTTTATAGCCTCGGGCGCAAAGGTGTATCCCATCTCGTTCTGCGTAACTCTCGCCACGATATCGACCGCCTTGCCGGAAACCGTCATACCGCTCGCGGTGACATACAGTATCTCGTTAGCCGCGTCGGTATTTGGCTGCGTGACCTCGGGAGGCTCGGTGTAGTCGGGGAGATCGTCGCCGCTGTCAACGGGTATCGGATCGTCGTCATTGACCGGTATACCGCCCATCGGAAAAGATGGACCGGTTGCGGGCGTTGTGACAGAGGTGGGCGCCGTTGTTTCGGGAGTCGTAGCGGGGGTAGTCTGGGGAGTGGTCGGCGGTGTGGTAGCCGCTGTCGTTGTTGTGGCGGGAGTAGTCGTTGTCGCGGGAGTAGTAGCGGGTGGCTCGGGCTCCGGCTCGTAGGTATTGATGATATGTATCGGCTCTGCCGTTTCCTCAACGGGAGCTATCGCGTCAAAGGTGTCTATAACGGGCGGCTCGGTGTCCTCCGCGGGATCGTAGCTGCTCTGCACGGGGCTGTTCGCAAACCCGGGGGAAGCGAAATGCAGCTCCTCAAGGTGCATTGCCTCGGTCTGCGCGGCGTTCGGGACGATAAAGTCCACCGTGCCCACGCCGCTCGGCGGAGCCTCGCCCGTGCCCGACGGGTCATAGCTCCCGCTCTCGCCCATCACACCGTCGGGACTGCCGTCTATCACGTTTTTTTCGTCACCCACAACGCCCATGACTCCGCAGGTAAACACATAAACGTTGCAGATACACAGCGCGATAATTATCTTAACAAGTGAAATATGCTTCATGTAAACTCCCTAACGTCATCACGCGGGCTCGTCCCACAGGCCGTTCTCGCGGAGATACTCCTCAAGTCCCTTAACAAGCGAAACGTCCCAGGTTCTTCCCGTCCATGTCATTCCGTATACGTCGTAATAAGCCTCAAAGTACTTTATACTGGTCTTGCGCGCTATCTTAGAGGTATCCACCTCGGGGGATTCGTTCTCTCTGACCTTTCTCGCCATGACAACTATGCGCGCGTCGTCAAAGCCCATCGAGCCGTCGCAGGTGGACAGCGTGAGTATCTCGTCGCCGTACTCGATATCAACGCCCGTCTCATATATGCTCCTGTCCATAGCCTCGCAGATAAAATCAAAGAAATCCGACCGGCTGTCAAAGTACACATGGCTTGTGTAGTCGAACACCTCGCCGTGCTCCTCGGCGGTATTCAGCTTCATTACCGCGAATATCTTATACTTGTTATCCTTATAGAGCGTGTTGAAATCCACTATCGGGGACATCCTGAGAAAATCTATATTGTTGATATAGTTTGAAAGCGCGGAGAACTGATACTTATACAGCATATTGTGACCGTAAAGAATGGTATTGTTGGGCATTTCGTCCGGACCTATGCGCCCCTCGAAATCGGTGAATATCGTTCCCGCAAAATCGTAATTCTCATCAAAATCCCTGTGCAGATAGTAGTCGTTATCCTCCGTCTGCATAACGGGATAATCCACGTTGGTGCCGTTTATGCTCACCCAGCCGATAAAGTCGTTGTTCGCCGCGTACAGCGCCGCGTACTTCTCGTTTATCGAGCCCTCGGGCATCTGTTCTATCTGCTCGTTGGTCGGGGTCTGGTTCTTAAGCTCCACCAGATAGGCGTTGGTGGCGGTTTTCTCGCCGTCCGCACCCACTGCCGCGTCATTTTCCAGCTCGTTATACCGCAGAAAATTCATAGCGATGACCACCACAGCCACCACCAGAATGACCAGTGCCGCCAGGAAAATTATCTTTCTGAATATCTCCGTTACAGAGTCGCCCTTCCATGGCAAAAGCCCCGTTACGATACTCATAAACAGGCTCTGCTTTTTCTTTTTGCGCTTTTTCTTTTTCTTCGGGGCAAGCCCCATATCCATCTCGGCCATTTCTGTTCCTTTCTTATTTTAATAAATTTTTCGCACCGCGAAGGCTTGCGAAGCAAGCCTTCGCTACCGCGCTCCCAAAGCTCCGCGTTCGCTCCGCTTTGGGAGCTTGTTGCGAAAAATTTCCTGCGTAAACTCTATGTTGTTCTCTGCGTGCATTGCTTTTGCCGCTATGTTATTGCGCAGCAATGTACCGCTTAGTAGCTTAGTAGCTATACCCCTGAATAAGCTCCGCGGGCCACTTTCTTCCGCCCCACTCGCCGCCGTACTGCTCATAATAAAAATCAAAATACAGCGGATCGGGATTCGCGTAAATGCTGTCCACATCTACCTCCTCGCTTTCACCCTCGCGGACCTCTCTCGCAAAGAGGACCCAGCGGATCTGTCTGTCCTGATCGTACTGCAGCGAACAGGTGGACAGCGTAAGCAGATTATCGCCATATTTCAGATTAACATCGGGATTTATAAACGTAGTGCGGTCAAGAACGTTCGCGCAGAACGTATCAAAATCCCCCTTGGTCTCAAAATTGCGATACCTTATATAATTAAATATGGGAGTACCCTCCTCCTTGCGCGTATTTACAAGCATACCCGCAAATATCTTGTAGGTGGACTTCTTGTAAAGCGTGCTGAACGTGATGGTAGGATAGCTCTTTATATAATCCAGACCGTATCCGTACTGATGATAGTTATTGTATCGGATAAGCGGCGCGAAATACTCGCCCGTCGCCATATTGTGCCCGTAAAGCACGATATTGGCGGGCTGATTTTCCGCGGTTATCGGCTCGTGATAATCGGCGAATACGGCGCCCGAAATACTCTGCTCCCCCTTATAATTATGATCCAGATAAAAATCGTTGTCCTCCGTCTGCATCACCACATAATCCAGGAGAGTGCTCCGATCGTTTTCTATGGTTATCCAGCCCACGACCTCGTCGTTTATCTCCAGCAGGGGCAGAAATTCCTCCAGCACCTCGGGGTATTCCTTTTTAAGCTCCTCGCGCCTGGTGGTATCTATATCCACCGCCGTATTGCCGCTCACCGTTCCGTGATAGAGATCCGAAAGCGAGTTGTTGTCCGATGTATCCGCCACCTTATTCCCCGCGGTTATGAGCAGTATAGCCACCGAAACTATCAGCACTATCCCCGCTCCCATAAAAATTATCTTCCGCAGTATCTCCGTAACGTTATCGCCCTTTTGCGGGAAAAGGTACTTCGCCATACGGATAAACACATTCTCTTTTTCTACAAAATTAGCCATATTTCCCCCTATTTAAAAGAATTTCAAAATTCCCGCAAGCGCTCCTCAGTCGCTCACTTTGTTCGCTCCTTGCGGGCGATTGCGGGAACCGGTCATCGTTTGCTGAACGCAAACTCGATCTTTTTGAAATTCCTGCGTGACTTTTATGCTGCACTATGCGTTAGTTGCTTTGCTGCGTGAGTAAAGCGTTGCTCTTTGCGGGCGTTGCTTTCCTGCGTGAGCGAAACGTTGCTCTTTGCAGACGTTGCTTTGCCGCACACGCTTTATGCTGCTCTTCGCGATTCATTCTGATTTAATAACTCAGCAGCTTAGATCTGTCCCAGGTGCTTCCATACCACTGAGTGCCTATAACATCATAATAGTAGTCAAACAATTTCGCGTAATAGTTTCGCTCCGCCTTGGAAACATCGACATATTCGCTCTCCCCGGGTCTTACCTTTCTCGCGAAAAGCACCCAACGCGTGTCGACGTTCTTGCCGAGCGGCCAGAGGCAGGTGGACAGCGTAACGAGCTGATCTCCGTAAGTAAGGTCAACGTCGGTGAAGAACCAGCTTCTGTCCATGATCTCCAGCACATAATTATTAAAATCGTCCGCGTCGCGGAATTTCGTCTTGGACGTGTAATTGAACACCTCTCCGTACTGCTCCTGCGTATTCGCCAGCATTCCCGCGAATATCTTGTACGTCTCGCTGCCGCCGTCGGGAGTTGCCATCATCAGCGTCGGGTGCACCTTATAGAACGCGCAGGGCTCCTTGCTGGTGTCCTTCGGTACATAATGCCCGAGGTATCCGAAGAACTCGCCGCTTATCATATTATGTCCGTAAAGTATGATATTTTCGTCCGTTCCGTCCCACTTGTTCCTACGCGATGAGAATATCGTCCCCGCGATGGACTCGTTCCCGTAGAAATCGTGGTCGATATAATACGAATCGTTATCCGTGCCGACAATTACATTATTCAGCGGCGTGCCCGTTATCTTTATCCACGCCTTTGTGTCGGAGTTCACCGCCTTGAGCGCGTCAAAATCTATGCTCAGCGGGGTATTGACAACCGGCGTAACGTCTATCTCCTCGGTCTCGTCCACCACCTCTACCGACATTCCGAACGTGCTGAACGGCTGATAGCTCATATCGATATCCATCGTAGCCGGCGGCGAGCCTGCCAGGTTCGCTATCTCATGATTGAGATTGCCGCCCTCCTGCATTCCCACAAGCTGATTTATCAGGAATATAAGCGTGCCCGCGAATATCGCTATCGCGAATATCAGAATTATCTTGCGGGTCTTTTCCATCACGCTGTCGTCCTTCTGCGGGAATGCCGCCTCGGCGAAGCGCACGAATATGTTCTTGGGTCTGCCCTTTATCTTGTCCTCCTTCTTGCCCTTGGGCTTGGGAGGATCATAGAAATCCAGCTTGTCAAGAGCTATATCTCTTGACGATGTGGTTTTTTTCTTTTTCTTTGGTTTCTTGGGCTCTAAGTAAGACATTCTCGCTTTTCCCCTTTCTGTTATACTCTCTGTATTTTATTTTCAATTTTCAGTTTCAATATCCCCAGCGCCTTTTCCGTTGACAGCGCTCGAATATGATCCCGCTCCGAGGCGCTCCCGCCCGGTATATCCTCAAAAACATACCTTGCCGCAAAAGAGCCGTCCTTGTCCGCATATCCTATATATACCGTGCCGACGGGGTCGTTTTCCGTAGCGCCCGACGGTCCCGCGATACCCGAGGTGGATATCCCGAAATCCGCTCCCGCGAGCCGCATAACGCCCCGCGCCATTTCCTCGGCGCAGCGCACGCTGTATTCGGTGTGCTCCCTTAACGTTTCCTTTGAAACGCCCAGCACCTCCCGCTTTATCCTGTTGGAATAGGCGCAGACCCCAAGCTCAATTACCGCCGAGCTCCCCGATACCGAGGTGAGCGCCGCGGAGATCATTCCCCCCGTGCAGCTCTCCGCCGCCGATACCTTTAAGCCGTTCCCGCTGCATATTTTTATGATCTCCCGCGACAGCGCGGCTATGTTTTCAAGAATTACCTCATACTCATTCATATCAATCCAGCAAAATCGTTTCCTCTCCGTATTTAAAGCGCTTTACCTCGGTTTTCTCCACGGCTTCCTCCACCAGCGCGGTGAAATCGAAGCTCTCCTCCGCCGCGAGGATATCCTCATACCTCGGCTTTGTGCGCGGGTGCTTTGGCGAGAACACCGTGCAGCAGTCCTCATAGGGCATTATGGACGTTTCATACGTTCCTATTTTGCGGGATATCTCGGTTATCTCTATCTTATCCATACCGATAACGGGGCGGAAAACGGGGTACTCCGCCGCCGCGTTGGTGCAGTACAGCGCGGAAAGCGTCTGGCTCGCCACCTGCGCCACGCTTTCGCCCGTGATTATCGCGCCGTAGCCGTCCCTTGCGCATATCTTATTTGCGATCTTCACCATCAGACGCCGCATAAGCACGGTGAAATATTCCTCGGGGCAGTTGTCGCGCAGCTTCTCCTGTATCTCGGTAAAAGGAACGCAGTAGAACATTATATCCCCGCAGTAATCCGTCAGCTCCTCGCAGAGCTTTTCGACCTTCATTCGCGCCCGTTCCGACGTATAGGGCGGGCTTACATAATGAATACAGTCCACCACCAGCCCGCGCTTTGCCATCATATATCCCGCAACGGGACTGTCTATCCCGCCCGACAGCATCAGCAGAGCCTTTCCGCTGCTGCCCACGGGCATTCCGCCCGCGCCTGTCAGGCGCTCCGCCGAAAGATAGGCTCCGTTGTCGCGTATCTCCAGCCGCACGGTTATCTCGGGGTCATGAACGTCCACCGCAAGGTGCGGGAACGCGTCGGACACCACGTCGCCGAGCTGCTGCTGTATCTGCGGCGAGTTCAGCGGGAATGTCTTGTCCGCGCGCTTCGCCTCCACCTTGAAGCTCCTCGCGCCCTCCAGCGCGGAGGTGAGATACTCCTTAGCTCCCGTCGCCACCGCGGAAAAATCCTTAGGGAACACCGCGCAGCGCTGTATCGCTCCGATACCGAAAATATACCCCAGCTTCTTCACCACAAGCCCGATATCTATATCCTCCAGCGGAGTAATATAGATCGTGGACTGCTTGCGGTAATAATCAAAGCGCCCTATCTTTTTAAGCCTGTTCTTTATATTCTTCTGGAGCATATTCTCAAAGACGTTCCTGTTGTCGCCCTTGAGAGCTATCTCTCCGTATTTTACCATAACTATCTCTTTCATACTTCCCCCTGATTTTAAAGAAATTTGCGGCTCTTGACTGACACTGCCTTTGCTGCGGATAAGTTTTGTTGACGAGGAGCTGTTATGCGGTTAAAAAATGTTGACGAGAATTAAATGATTTAAAAGAATTTCAAAATTCCC
>CAZKJC010000085.1:7675-9709 GCA_964552995.1 uncultured Ruminococcus sp. | reverse complement strand
AAAAAACCGCGGAGCTTATTTCCACGGAGAAGATCGCCGACGACGAGGATTACGCGGCGGAGTTTCTTGACTACAAGCTGTCCTCAAAGGTGGTAAGCGGAGTCGACGAGGCGATAGAGCATATAAACCGCTTCGGGACAAAGCACAGCGAGTGCATAGTGACAAGGGATATGGAAAACGCGGAGAAGTTCCGCGGCAGGGTCGACGCGGCGGCGGTGTATGTTAACGCCAGCACGCGCTTTACCGACGGCTTTGAATTCGGGCTGGGCGCGGAGATCGGTATCTCCACTCAGAAGCTGCACGCGAGAGGACCTATGGGGCTTGAGGCGATAACCACATATAAATATATTATAAACGGAAACGGTCAGATAAGGAGCTAAAATGGCAAAGAAAAAAAGCGAAACCGAGCCCGTACAGACCCGTGAGGACGGTGCGGTGATGAATCAGATCTTCGGCTCGTTGGAAAGCGATACGGAGATAGAAAGCGATATAGCGGAGCTGGGTGCGGAAACGGTGCAGGAGACCGTCGCCGAAAAGAAGCCGCCAAAGAGATTTTTCTTTATTTTCGCGGTTTTTGTTATAGTTATGGCGGTGATCGGCTGCTTTTCCACGGTGCGCTTCGCGGTGGACTGCACGGGTAATCTTATGGACAATACCTCGCTCAAAAACGAGTTTGCTCAGTTCATTTTTCCCGTGGTCATCAACGATATCCCCACCTTTGAGAATACCTCGGAGCTGAGGAATACCGCGATGCTCAACAGCGCGATATGGAATATTCTTATAAATAAGGATACCACACAATATGAAAACGGCGGCATGATGGGACTTACGATACCGGAGTATGACGTGCTTGCGTCCTGCCGCGAGATTTTCGGCTCGTCGGTGACGCTAGAGCACCAGACGGTAGGTTCCGCGGAGGTAAGGTTCGTTTACGATGAGGAAACGCACACCTATTCCGCGGCGAAGAATACCCGATACCTCACCTATTCTCCCGTGATAATCGAAATGACGGAGTCGCAGGGAATATATACCCTTACGGTGGGATATCTGCCGCCGTCGGTAGCGGCTGTCGCGGGTATAAGCGGCATGGAGACCTCCCCCGAAAAATATATGGAGTATACCATAAGCCGCTGGGAGGGCAAGAACACGCTGCTTTCAGTGACGTATTCGGATTATACCCCGCAGACAAGCGAGGCTTAAGCTATAAATTTTCAAGAATAGTATAAATCAGGAGGACTGTAAAATGAAATACAGAAAAATATTTGCCGCCGCTGCGGCGTTTGTAATGACGGCTTCACTGTGCGGCTGCGCGGATCCGGGTTATCTTATGACGGTTGACGGGATACAGATAAGAAACGGCGTGTATCTGTACAGCGAGCTGAACGCACTCAACAGAGCATACAGCGAGATAACCGAGGATCGCGAGGAATACGGCGACACCAGCGAGGTCGAGGATATTTTCAAGGAGACTATCGACGACGAAAGCGCCGCGGATTGGGTCAAGAGAGAAACTATGGAGAGCGTAAAGCGCATTGTGGCTGTTCAGCGGCTTTGCGAGCAGAACGGGATAGCTCTCACCGACGAGCAGACGAACGATATCGGCACACAGCTCAATTCCATGTGGAACGACGAGAACGGCTACGCGCAGATGCTGTATGGCGTGGACACTCTCGGCGAATATTATGAATCCATCGGCATAGGCAAGGATTCCATGAGGGATATCTATATCTCAAACGATATGTCCGACGAGCTTTTCCTGCATTATTATGATACCGACGGCGTTACCCCCGTAAGCGGAGAGGAGTTCAATGCCTATATCACGGAAAATTACGCCGCGGCAAAGGTGATAGAGGTCGAATATAAGGACTACCAGGGGATTATGCTGAAGGAGGACGAGGAGATACAGGCGGTCAAGGATCTGGCACAGAGCTATGTTGACAGGATCAACGGCGGCGAAAGCATCGTGGATATCAATTACGAGATAGAGCTTAAAAATGCGCAGAACGAGGCGCAGACGGATGCAGAGTTTGCCTA
>CAZKJC010000085.1:399-7665 GCA_964552995.1 uncultured Ruminococcus sp. | reverse complement strand
GATGAGATGGAGGCGGAGGATCGCCCCGACGACCGCGACAAGTACGTCCAGGACGCTATTGACGCGGTAACGGTGGACAAAAAGACCGAGGATCAGCTCGATACTATACTCAACAAGGAGAGCACGAGCTATTCGCTTGACGCGGCTGTCGTGGAGTATATCTGGAATACGGCGGCAGACGGAAAGGCTACCCTGCTTGAAGATGAGTATTCATGCTATATAATCGTGCGCGAGGATATCACGACCAAGGAAACATGGAAAGAGAACATCAAGCGGACGGTTCTGAACGCGCTGAAATCCGATGAATTTGAGGAGATACTGGAGAGCGCATACGCAGACTATTCGGTGGAGCAGGACGATTATCTGGTCAATACAAAATACGCGCCCGATAAGATAAAGGGCTTTGATTGATCAAGGGACAAGCAGCGGCGTAATGCCCGCGAAGCAAAGCACACATATAAAAGGCAGCATAACGCCCACGCAGGAGAATTTTCCGCGAGAGCCCGACAAAGCGTAACGAAGTGAGCTTTGTCGGGCGGGTCGCGGAAAATTCTTTTAAATCAGTTCAATAGGAGCAGAAAAGCGACACATAAAAAAGAGCTACGCTTCGCCCACGCAGCAAAGCGACGCATAAAAAAACAGCAACGTTTCGCCCACGCAGGAGAATTTTGTGCGAGAGCCTGTGAAAACGTAGCGAAGCGGAGTTTTTGCAGGCGGGTCGCACAAAATTCTTTTTAATCAGGTAATTTAGATGTTATTGTTAAGTTTGGATAATATTGCCATGTCATTTGCGGACAGAGAGCTGTTCTCGGACGTAAGCTTTGAGGTGTACGACGAGGACAGGATCGGATTTGTCGGCGTGAACGGCAGCGGAAAGACCACGCTCTTCCGTTTATTAAAGGGAGAGCATATCCCCGACGAGGGGAGCATACACATGGCGGGGAGCTGCAAAATGGGATTTATGGAGCAGTTCGCCTGCAATTCCTCCGAAAAGACGCTCTATGACGAGGCTCTGACCGTGTTTTCACGGCTTGAGGATATGGAGCTGGAGCTGGAGGAGATACACGACAGGATAGATTCGGGCAATTGTTCACCCGAAATAATCGAGAGGCAGACCATGCTTTCGGAGCAATTCGAGCGGGACGGCGGGCTGACCTACAAAAGCCGAACCGCCTCCGCGCTGACAGGTCTTGGGTTTTCTCAGCGTGATTTCAAGCTGACGGTGGACAAGCTGAGCGGCGGGCAGCGCTCCAAGCTGCAGCTGGCAAAGCTGCTGCTGTCGGACGCTAATCTGCTGCTGCTGGACGAGCCGACAAATCATCTTGATATCCGGTCGGTGGAGTGGCTGGAGAAATTCCTTGAGGATTACCGCGGGGCTTATATAGTTATCTCGCATGACCGCTATTTTCTGGATAAGGTCACAAACCGCACTATTGAGCTGGAAAACAGGCATATCGACTGCTATAAGGGGAATTACACCCGCTTTCTGGAGCTTAAGGCGGAGGAGCAGGAGCGCCGCCGCAAGGTCTACGAGGCTACCATGAAGGAGATAGGGCGCATCGAGGGGATAATCGAGCAGCAGAAGCGGTGGAATCAGGAGCGCAACTATGTGACAATCGCCAGCAAGCAGAAATCCATCGAGCGGCTTGAAGCGACTCTTGTCAAGCCCGAGGAGGCTCCCGAGGCGCTGAAATTCAAGTTCAAAAGCGCGGACGGCTGCGGAAACGACGTGTTCCACGCGGAGCGGCTGGCGCTGGGCTTTGACGGCAAGCAGCTTTTTAAAGATGTGAATATCGATATAAAAAAAGGCGAGAGGGTGTTCCTGCTCGGCGGTAACGGCTGCGGCAAGACCTCGCTTTTCAGAATTTTTATAGGTCAGTATGAGCAGAATTTCGGCGAGTTCAAGTATGGAACGCGGGTTCAGCCGGGGTATTTCGACCAGGCGCAGGCGGGGCTTACCGAAAGCAAGACCGCTCTTGACGAGGTGTGGGACGAATATCCGAAAATGACGGAGACCGCGGTAAGGACGGCGCTCGGCAGTTTTCTGTTCAAGGGCGACGACGTTTTCAAGAAGGTGTCGGAGCTGAGCGGCGGAGAGCGCGCAAGGATCGCGATACTTAAGCTGATGCTCTCGGGCGCGAATTTCCTGCTGCTTGACGAGCCGACGAACCATCTGGACATCACCTCCTGCGAGGCTCTGGAAAACGCGCTGATGAATTACGACGGAACGCTGTTCGTGATCTCGCACGACCGCTATCTTATCAACAAGCTGGCGGACAGGATATATTATCTTACCACCGAGGGGGTAAAGGAGTATCTCGGCAGCTACGACGCCTACGCGCTGGCGCAGATGAACGCCGACGCAAAGCCCGAGGAGGATCACCCAAAGAGAACCGGCGCGAACGACTACAAGCTGAAAAAGGAGCGCGAGTCGGAGCGGCGCAAGCTCAACACAAGAGTTACCCGCGCGGAAAAGGAGACCGAGGAGCTTGACGGAAAGATAGCCGCCATAAACGAGGAAATGCCGCAGACGGGAACGGACTATCAGCGCATAATGGAGCTTTCCGAGGAGCTTGAACGGCTGCGCGAGCGCCAGGAGGAGGTCATGCTGGACTGGGAGGAAGCGCTGGAGCTGCTGGAGGGATTTGACGATGACTAAGCAGATAAGGGAATACCTGAGCTATATCGAGAGCTTTCTCGCCGCGGAGCACACCGATGAGGAGCTTGCCGCGGAGCGGGAACTGCTGCTTAAGCGGATAGGATTTTATCAGCACGAGCGGATAGTGCATTTGCTGGTAACACTGGCGTTCGCGATATTTTTCCTGCTGGCGCTGATGATGTTTCTGCTTAAGGGCGGAGCGGGACTGCTGGTGCTTACGGCGCTGTTTTTGGTGCTGCTGATACCCTATATAAAACATTACTATTTTCTGGAAAATTCGGTGCAGCTGCTGTACACTTATTATTACAGAATTGAAAAAATACAATAGAGATCAACCGCTGTTTTACTAAAAACGGCGGTTGATTTTCGGCAAAAATCACCGTTAAAATAGCTATATTTCGCGGCGTGAAAACGATTATTTTTGTGCAGGTTTTTTCCTCAATCCTCTTTACTTTTCCGAAAATTCTGCTATAATTTAATTTATTGATGTTCGGTAAATTTGATTTTTCGGGATAGTTTTCGGCTGCTGAAAGTGCAGCTGCCCAAAGTCGGCGCAGCAAAGGCGCTGAAAGCAGGCGACAAGTGACCGCCCACGCAGCAAAATTTTCCGCAACAAGCTCCCAAAGCGGAGTGAAGCGAAACGGAACGGCAGCTTTGGGGGCGCGGTAGGCGAACGGAGTTCGCCGGTGCGGAAAATTTTTTGAAATAACCGGCGAACGAAGTTCGCCGGTGCGGAAAATTTTTTTAGATCAGGAGGATCGTATGTTTCTTTTCAGATGGCTATGGAAGAATATGGAGGGAGTCCGCTTTAAGTACATATGCGGATTGATCCTGCTGGCGATCTATTCGTCCATGTTCATAATCACGCCGTATTTTACATCGCAGATCACGGATACGTTTATAATAAATGAGAACGCGCTGTACAATCTGGAGCACCATACCGATACGCTTATATGGATGCTGGTCGCTATGGTGGGATTTACGGTGCTGAGGGGGATCATCGAGTATGGCAGCGCGATGCTGTTCGAGGTGTCCTCGCAGTCGCTTATTTACCGTGTGAGAAAGGTTCTTTTCGGGAACATAGAGGATCAGGACGCGCGGTTTTATAATTTCTACCGCACGGGAGATATTATGACGCGCGTTTCGGGCGACCTGGAGATGGTAAGGCACTCGATAGCGTGGATAGTCAAGGCTATGGTGGAGTGCGTGGTGCTGTTCGGCGCGTCGCTGATATTCTTCTTTTCGATAGACTGGCTTATGGCGATATGTCTTATCGCGCTCACGCCCGTGATATTGCTGATAACGTGGCTGTTAAAGCGCAAGGTAGGACCTATGTATGTGGAGCAGCGCGAGCGGCTCTCGCGAATGAACACCGCCGCGGAGGAAAATATCTCGGGAAACCGCGTTATAAAGGCGTTCGCCCGCGAGGATCACGAGATAAAGAAATTCGACGAGTACAGCAAGGAGTACTGCGAGGCTACCAAAAAGGCGGCGTTCACATGGCTGAAATTCTTTCCGTACTTAGAGGTCACGGCGCAGTCGCTGTCGGTCGTAATGCTGATCGTCGGCGGTCTGTTCGTTATCGGCGGAAGGATAACCTTCGGAGAGTACACCGCCTTTTCGGGACTTATCTGGACGCTCTCCAACCCCATGAGAACGCTCGGAAATATCGTGAACGACCTGCAGCGCTTCACTGCCTCGGCGGATAAGATAATTGAGATATATTACGGCAGTCCGCGCATAGTCACCCGCTCAGACGCGGTGGACAAGCCGGAGCGCTTTGAGGGCAAGATCGAGTTCGATCATGTGAGCTTCGCTTACGGCGACGCAAAGGTGCTCGACGATGTAACGTTTACCATAAACCCGGGCGAAACGGTGGTGCTCATGGGCGAGACGGGCTCCGGCAAGACCGCTCTTACGGAGCTTATACCGCGTATCTACGACCCCACAAGCGGAGAGGTGCGCGTGGACGGCATAAGCGTGAACCTGCTCAAGCTGGAGCAGCTCCGCGGAAATATCGGCGTCGCCACGCAGGACGTGCTGCTGTATTCCGACACGATAGACGGAAACATCAGCTTCGGCGACACCTCCATGCCCGAGGAGGACGTTGTAAAGGTGGCAAAAGCTGCGGACGCGGACGGCTTTATACGCAAGCTCTCGGACGGCTATGACACTATCGTGGGAGAGCGCGGCGTCGGTCTTTCGGGCGGACAGAAGCAGAGGATATCTCTTGCGAGAGCGCTCGCGGTAAAGCCCGCGATACTTATTCTCGACGACACCACCTCCGCGGTCGATCTGGAGACCGAAAAGCATATTCAGGAGTCGCTTGCAAACCTGGATTTCCCCTGCACAAAGCTCATCATAGCGCAGAGGATCTCCACCGCGCGCTACGCGGACAAGATAATCGTACTTAAAAACGGAAAAATAACCGAGCAGGGCAGCCATGAGGAGCTGATAAAGCAGAACGGCTACTACCGCGAGGTTTACGACTTGCAGACCTGAAAGGGGGCGGGATAATGGCACGAAATAAATTTGATATTGACGAGCAGCTTGAGACTCCGTTCGACATACGTCACTTAAAGCGCTCGCTGATCTACGCGGGAAGATATAAGGGCAGGATAGCGCTGTCGCTTTCGCTGAGCGCCGTTGCCGTAATAATCGGGCTGCTGTCCCCGCTTATCGTGCAGAACGCGATAGATAATTACATGGGCAGCACCGAGACCATTCCGCAGCTTCTGCTGAGCGGTCTGGGAGTATTCGCGTGCATTGTGGCAAGCGTTATTTTCTCAAAGATACGCTCCACACTGATGACGCGCGTGGGGCAGGATATAGTCTACGATATCAGAAGAGACCTTTTCGAGCATATGCAGAGACTGTCCTTCGAGTATTACGACAGCCGCCCCCACGGCAAGATACTCACCAGGATAATCAACTATATAAATTCCATCTCCGACCTTATGACAAACGGTCTGATAAACTTTATACTGGAGATATTCAACCTTGTTTTCATAACGATATTCATGTTCTTTGTAAGCTGGCAGCTTGCTCTGGTCACTATGGCGGGGCTTCCTCTGTACGCGGCGGTCATGCTGTTTATAAAGAACCGCCAGCGTAAGGCATGGCAGAGCGTTTCAAACAAAAGCTCCAACCTCAACGCCTATCTGCACGAGAGCATTGTGGGAGCAAAGATATCCCAGATGTTCACGCGCGAGGAGAAGAACGAGGAGATCAACGATAAGCTCGCGATCGCTTACCGAAAATCATGGATGAGAGCGGTCAAGTTCTCCAACCTTGTGTGGCCGGTTACGGATACGGTCTCCATCGTGGTGCGCGCGGGAATTTTCGCGGTTGGGCTTCTCGGATTCCGCGGAACGCTGTCGCTTGGTACTATCCTCGCGATGACGGACTATTCTGCCCGCTTCTGGCAGCCGCTTATGAACCTGTCGAATCTTATGAATACCTTTATAAACGCGGTCGCGTATCTTGAGAGGATCTTCGAGATGATGGACGAGCCGATAACCGTCGACGACGCTCCCGACGCTGTGGAAATGCCCGAGATAAAGGGCGACGTGC
The DNA here is from genome assembly GCA_964552995.1 of uncultured Ruminococcus sp. Taxonomy (GTDB): domain Bacteria; phylum Bacillota; class Clostridia; order Oscillospirales; family Ruminococcaceae; genus CAG-115. The sequence goes on along the minus strand of CAZKJC010000085.1, from coordinate 1,433 downwards.
ATTTCGAGGACGTTACCTTCGCCTATGAGGAGGGCATAAATATCCTTGAAAACCTCTCCTTTGACGTTAAGGCGGGGGAGAGCATAGCACTTGTAGGACCTACCGGCGCGGGAAAAACGACCATAGTCAACCTGATATCCCGCTTCTATAATATCAACGGCGGCAGAGTGCGGATAGACGAGAGCGATATTTCAAAGGTAACGCTGAAGTCGCTGCGCTCGCAGATGGGAATAATGCTTCAGGACAGCTTTATTTTCAGCGGAACTATCCTCGACAATGTGCGCTACGGCAGACTTGACGCTACCCTAGACGAGGTGCGCACCGCCTGTAAAATAGTGGGAATAGACGATTACGTTATGTCGCTCAAGGACGGCTACGAGACCGAGGTGAACGAGCGCGGCGCGGGGCTTTCTCAGGGTCAGAAGCAGCTTATCGCCTTTGCGAGAACGATCGTTTCCGACCCGAGAATACTGGTGCTTGACGAGGCTACCTCCTCCATCGACGCAAAGACCGAGCGCTACCTCCAGAACGGTCTGAACCATCTGCTGAAAGGGCGCACGTCGTTTATCATCGCGCACCGCCTGTCTACTATCAGAAGCTGCGACAGGATAATGTACGTTTCCAACAAGGGCATAACCGAGGCGGGAACGCACGACGAGCTTATGGCGAAAAAGGGCGATTACTACAAGCTGTATACCGCTCAGATGGTCAGCTAAAAAAATCAAATTTAAATAAATTTGATTAGATCAACACTTTAAATACAAATTGAAGCGGCTCCGGAAATGGGAGCCGCTTATTACAAATATTTTTGCGATTAACTTATCAGCTTCTCGGAATAACCGCCGCGACCGCGCCCGCGAAGTTGCTGATGGGCATAGTCTGGAGGTAAATTTTGCCGGGACCCGTAACAACGGTGTTGAACAGACCCTCGCCGCCGAAGAGCACATTTCCGATACCCTTTACCTGCTGGATATCCATCTGGCAGGTGCTGGACATAGCCGCGAGATAACCGGTGTCGATAAGCATCTGCTGAC
>CAZKJC010000085.1:0-389 GCA_964552995.1 uncultured Ruminococcus sp. | reverse complement strand
GACCCGCCTGGAGATCATACTCGACAACATAACCGTCGATCTCAACGAATGCCATGCCCGTGCCGTGAAGTCTCTGCATGATGAATCCCTCGCCGCCGAAGAATCCCGCGCCGATCTTCTTCTGGAACGCGATGGAAAGCTCGACCGTAGGCTGGGAAGCCAGATAACCCGACTTCTGCACGATCATATCTCCCTTGCTGATATCAAACGGGATAATAGAGCCGGGGAAGCTGGACGCAAAAGCGATCATGCCGGGTCCCCCCTCGGCAATATAAGTATTGGTGAAAATGGATTCGCCCGAGAACATCTTGCTGAACGCCTTGCCGATACCGCCCGTATGCGTTTCCATCTTCATATTGGGCGTCATCCAGGACATTGCGCCCTTCTGG
>CAZKJC010000084.1:0-9763 GCA_964552995.1 uncultured Ruminococcus sp. | reverse complement strand
CCACCGTCTCGGGCTTGATTATCCTCTCCACGCTGCTGCGCAGAAGCTCCGCGCCGATGATCAGGATTATCACCGCCATAACGAATCCCGCCAGATATTCATACCTCGCGTGACCGTAGGGGTGCTCCTCGTCCGCGGATTTCTCGGAGAGCTTGAAGCCGATAAGGCTTATCACTCCCGACGAAGCGTCCGACAGATTATTCAGCGCGTCGGCGGTTATCGACACGCTTCCCGAAATAACTCCCGCCGCGAACTTCCCCGCGCAAAGCAGCAGATTGCACACTATCCCCGTAAGCCCCGCCAGCTTTCCGTAAGCGGAGCGCACCGCGGGCTTTTCCGTGTTTTTATAGTCCTTTATAAACAACCTTGCAATAAGCACAGAAGATACCCCCTTTTAAGGTATTATATCACGCCGTATTGCGGTTAGTCAAGCGAAACCGCGCTACCAAATGCTAATTCAGCACAAGACCACGAAAAAACAAGAAATCAAAGGTGCTATCGCCAAGATTCGCAAATATTACACGCATTAAGGGGCACACATATTCAAAGCCGCAAAACGCCCCCGCAGCAAAATTTTTCGCAACAAGCTCCCAAAGCGAAGTGAAACTTCGCTTTGGGAGCGCGGTAGGCGAACGAAGTTCGCCGGTGCGAAAAATTTTTTTAAATCATTTACTCCTCGTCAACATATACAGCTTCTTGTCAACATAACTTAACCGCATTACAGCCCGGAGCGACCTTTATAAAAACCAAACGGCAGCCCCGCAGGGCTGCCGCCAAATTGTAGATGGTTTATTATCAGCTTATCGCAATTGCCGAGATATACATAACCGCCGAGTCTCCCGTTGACTGCGGAACGATCTTGAGGGTATGCTCGCCCTCTTCGTCGAGCGCCGCGATCTCCGCGAACTCAGCATAATTGCCCCAGCCGCCGCTGAAATCGGTGTTCAGAGTTGTGATAAGCTCGCCGTCGATATACACGTCAGCCTTAACGGAGTTGCTGGTGGTCTTGCCGTAGATTATGCCGAAATTCTTGGCGGTCACATTAAACTCGATACCGTCCGCTTCGGTGAACTCTCCCTCGGAGGATTTCAGCAGCCAGCTTCCGTCAAAGCCGCCGAACGCCGCGTCCCTTACCGTAAACGCTCCGAAGGAAGCGGGCTCGGTATCGGAGGGTCTGAGCAGCTTTGCGTTAATATATTTATCGCCGTTTTCGGAGGGCTGTGAGAAATCGCTCTCCTCCGCGCCTATATTATCGAGATCGTCAATGACCGACTGGAGGTAATTTGTGATAAGATCGGTCAGCAGAGCGTGCCCGGGGATATTGGGGTGAATATCGTCGTCCGAGATATCCGTCCACTGAATATACCCCTTGTCAATAATGTCGAGAATAGCGTTCTTGTAGGAGATCATGGGAATATCGTATCTCTTTACTACCTCTCCGTGGTACTCCTGGAAGCTGGTACCGTTTTCCTGGGTCATTGCGATGGTAACTATCGCGGGACTGCTCTCGGCGAACCACAGCTTTCTCATAAGGCTTTCATAGGTGGTCTTGTTCATCTCGGTGCGCTCCGTGGTGTCGTTTACCGAGAAATCCACGAAAACTATGTCGGGATCCTGCGAGAGCACCTGCGCGTCGCAGCGGTGAACTCCGATATACGAGCCCGTCGCGCCGATACCCGCGTTGACATAATTCACCTTAGCGTCGGGGAACTGCTCCTGCAGCCAATTCGCGGTGAGCCGCGCGTAGCACAGATCGTTGCCCGCCGACGTCCCCTGGGTGATAGACCCGCCGAGGAACGCCGCCGTTACCTCCTCGCCCGCCTGCAGCTTCCTGAAAAACGCCGCGAGCCTTGCCTGATTACCCACGTTATATCTTGAATTTGCTATCATCGTGGGCGTAAGCTCTCCGCCTAAGGTATAGGGTATCTCCTCTATCTCCTCCTGCGGCTCGCTCTCGGTGTTTGAGCTCTCGGGAGAGCTGTCCGGTACGTCGCTGTCGGGTGTGTTCGCGGTATCGGGCGCACTGTCCGAAACGCTGCTGTCCGGAGCGCTCGAGCCGCTGTCCGACGTTGTGTCGTTCTTGCAGGCGGTCAGCGAAAGTATAAGCGCCGAAGCCGCCGCAATTGCAATAAATCTCTTCATAAGTAATTCTCCTTTGAATTTTTGTTTTATTTTACGCCGTGGCGTAATATAGCAACATTGTGCCCACGCATCAGAATTTCAAAAAGTGCGCAATTGCCTTAATGGCAATTGCTGCACGGTTCCCGCCAGGCATGCGCAGAGAGCGAACGCAGTGAGCGAACGGAGTATGACTGGCGGGAATTTTGAAATTCCCATTTAAATCATTTGCTTCTCGTCAACATAACTTAACCGCATTATAGCTCAGATCAACACTTTATATACAGGTTTAAATTATGTTGACGAGGGGCTGTTTATATAGGTTGACGAGGAGTAAATGATTTAAAAGAATTTCAAAATTCCCGCACTCACTCTCACTACGTTCGCTGCGCTCACTCCGTTGCGAGCGACTGCGGGAACCGGTCATCGTTTGCCCTGCGGCAAACTCGACCTTTTTGAAATTCTCCTGCGGGGGCATTACACTGTTCTTGGCGCACGTCCCCTTGCAGTGGGGGCGGTTTGTGGCTTGGACTTGTGCGCCCCTATTCTGCGCGAATTATCTGCACATCAGCTCAAAGCATACTCCTTAAAATCGGGCAGCTCGTCAAGCGTTCTGCATATCCTGCTGTTATAGGCATTATACAGGCTCTGCCAGTCGGTGTATGCCTCCGAAAGATTACCCTCGCTGTCCACTATATAGCTGCCGCTGCCTATGGCGAACCACAGCCACATCGCGTTGTCGCGATACATATATTCGGGCTTTGGCAGACTGTCGCACGATGTGATAGCAAGAGGCTTTTTCTGCATATCGGGAACCTCCGAAAGCGCCGAAAATCTCCCCGCAAAGGACGAGCCCGATTTCTCAAAAATACCCTGCCCTATTATATCGCAATAGTTGTTTCCCGGGTAAAATTCCGCGTCGCTGCCGTTCCATACCCATATAAGATTTCCCAGCCCGTGCAGCTTGTCGAGCCGGTCGAATATAAACTTCCACAGCTTTTTGTATTCATCGCTGTTGCCGCCCCACCAGTACATTTTGCTTTCCCCGTCGGGTATCGGCTGCCATATGACCGGTATATCCTCATCGTCAAACTGTTTCAGGATTTCCGCGATCCTGTCCAGGTCCCTTATCATCGCGTACATTCTGTCCGAAACGTAGCCGCCGTCGTAAAGCGTCTGAAGCTCCTCATCGCCCGCCAGCGCGAGATTTTCCATATCCTGCCCGTCTATCGCCGAGGTAAGGCGGAAATTGGTATCCGCCGTAAGCGCGGCGCGGCTTGTATCGGGGGAGTACCAGTGCCAGGTATAGGACACCAGACCGCCGTTTTTGCCCCACTCCAGCGCGAGCCGGATTTCCTCCTCCGCCCGCTCCGATTCCTCATCGAGAAGAGACAGCGCAAGCTCTCCGCAGCGCATTGCGGGATAACGTCCTGTTTCCTTGCGGATCGCCTCAAGCTCCGCGTTGGTGGCGGGGGTGACGTTCTGGGCGGTGATTATCCCGCTGCCGTAGATGTTGGACAGATATTTCATTACCCCTATCGCGGAAACGGACGCGTTGGAGTTTACCGACGATGAGTGCACAAGATAGCACTCGGGGTCTACGCCGTCGGAATCCTCTATCAGAATATAATCTATCGCCGCGCTGCCGCTCTCCACAGTGAAATTGAGCAGCATCGTGCCCTCCGTCAGATACACATTATCAACGGCGTAAAGCTCAAAGGACATTTCCCTGTCGGGCTCCACATAAAACATTCCCTCCGTCTGCGCCCTTACGGAAAGCTTTATCGCCGCGCCCTCCTCCGACGAAGCCGCGATGATCATGCGGTAGTGCTGCGGGTGTGGCATATCTGCGATATGCGTAAGGGTCATTCCCTCGTCCAGCACGATATAGCCGTGACCGTCATATTCCCCGTCCGTGCGGACGCTGCCGGTGAATACTCCGCCCTCCGCGTTGAGCTTTATCAGCTCATCGGATTTATAAATATCGTAAAGCGTGGGGGAAAGCTCCTCAAAACCCTCCGCCTCATCGGTGACAGGCTCGGCGCTTTCGCTTGTATAAGAGCTGTCGGGACGGTCGGGTATGCTCGTACAGCCGCAGAGCAGTGCTCCCATAAGGAGAGCCGCCGTTTTTTTGATCTTTATTCCCAATTTATTCAATAACTATAACATCTCCATCGTGAATTTCCTCGTCCAGCCGCGCGAATTTCCCGTTTATCGTGATGATGTTGGAATGCGCGAGCAGCGTTGTGGGATCGTCCGAAAAAGCGGACGCGATATCCAGGAAAATAGGCTGCCGCCCCTCCTCGGGCATCGGGAAGGTGCATTCCATACCGTTGAATGAAATGGCTATGCCGTCGGTATCCTGCTTGGGCTGCTCGGTAGGTTCGGGTTGAGGTGGCTGCACGGTCTGTGCGGGTTGTGTAGGTTGGGTGGTTTGGTTTGGTTGAGTGGGCATAACGGGAGTTTGCTCAATGGGAGCTTCGGGCTGCTCGTTTACGGTTTCGGTTTCCGCGTGATCGGTCTTAGCAGCCACGGAGGGAGCTTCGGGCGCGGATTTTTCCGCGAGGGGCTCGTCGTTCCCGGGCTGCACCATCTTTATCGGCGCGGAGCTTGCCTCCTCGATAACGTCGCCGTCGCGGAGAACCGTTTCATGCGGCTGCTGCTTTCCGTTGAGCAGCACTCTGCCCGTAACCTTTGCGGAATTTAGCAGCTCGCCCAGCGTAACGGAATGCTCCTCGATAACGTCTCCGTTATGTATATCGCGGTCGGAGGAGACCGCCCGTTCGTTGACAAATATCCTCTTTTTCAGACTCCACTCGTCGCCGAGCAGTTTCACCGTGATAGAGGAAACGACCGGTATCTCTATATAGTCCGACAGCCTTGCCGTCGCGTTGTCGCCGTTTTCCGCGGGAGTTACCTCCACCTCGTCGCCGCCGCCCACCGTTGAGTTGATCGAGGCGATCTTGCCGTCTATAATTATCTCCGCGGGCTTTGCGGGAGTTCCGTGTAGCGTAACGCGCTCGCCGTTTAGCGTAAAGGTGAGGTCCTCGCCCGATTTTGCCATAAGCGTGTCGGGGCTGATATCTCCCAGCGGCAGCAGCTCGAATATGGTAAGGCGGCTTGTGCCGAGGGCGCGTATTTTATTCCCGTTGAGGGTTATGGTGGTGAAATCGTAGGACAGCCCCTCGCTGTTGGTAACGGCTATCCCGAGAGGTGTGGCATGCTCCGCGCCTATTTCCATATCATCGGGAGCGATGATGCCTCTCATAAGCTCCCGCCGCCCCACGGTAACGCGGCTCGGGTCAAGCTCCAGCTTTTCCGCCAGCTTTTCGGAAAGCCCCAAGAGCTTGCTGCCGCCGCCTACCAGGAATACCGCCTGCGGAGGAACAAGGTTTGCCGCGAGTATCTCGTTTGCGATGGTCTCCGCCAGAGTTTCCGCGGAGGGCGCGAGCAGCTCTTTCAACTCCTTTGCGGTCACCGTATGCTCCGCGAGAAGTATGTCGGTATAGGTCACCTGCTCGTCCGTGCAGGACTTTATCCGCTCTGCCGTCTGAAAATCCACCAGCAGCCGCTTCATCAGCCCCTCGGTCACCTCGTCGCCCGCCACCGTAGCCATTCCGTAGGCTACCACGCTGCCGTCGCGCGATATAGCCACGTCCGACGTTCCCGCGCCGATATCGCACAGCGCGATATTTATCAGCCGCAGGTCGGGCGGCACTACCACGTTCATTGCCGCGATAGGCTCAAGGGTGAGTCCCGCCGCCGTCAGCCCCGCTCTGTCGATAGCGGAGCAAAGGCTCTCCACCACAAACGCGGGCAGAAACGCCGCTATAATCTCGGTCGTGAGCTTATCGCCGCGGTGTCCCACTGCGGTGGCTACCCTGTAGCCGTCCAGCATGACTGACACCACGCTGTGACCCACGCAGTAGGAGGAATCCCCCTCGTTCTCCGCGGAAAACCGTTCCGAGGTGCGGCGGACGGCTTCAAGCTCCGCGGTCTTGGCGTCCTTGGCGGTGATGGTCTTTTCGGGCGGGAGATCATGATCCCATACCGCCCTTACGGTTTTCAGCGTGCGCCCCGCGGCGGCTATGCAGACCTTGGTAAGCTCGATATTGCTGCGCCTGTCCAGCCGCGACTTGACCCTTTTGATGACCTCCGCGACCGCCGCGATATCCTCTATCTGACCGTCCCGCATGGCGCGCTTGACGTGCTGCGCGGTCTCCATATCGAGTATACGGTATGCACCGCCGCTTTTTTCCGCGAGGATACCCACCACGCTGTTAGTTCCGATATCCAGCGCGAAAATGGTGTTCCCCTGGGGATTTCTTCTGGGCGCGGGCTTCTTTGCCGCCTCGGGGGGATTTTTCCTGGATATCTCGGGAATGGGCTTCTTTGACTTGCCCGCCTTTTTCTTATCTTCCATACTGTCACGCTCCGCGGTGGAGCTTACCCCTTTCGATTTTTTCCGTTTCGCCGTTTTGTTTTTTCGGGAATCATTCCGTCCCGTAAGCTATCTTAAGCGTATTGCCCTCCAGCAGTATTCCCTTGCTGAGGGTTATGGGGAGCTTCTGCTCCTCGGTGAACCCTATGGTCTCGCCGTCATGAAGAGTTACGTCGCTGTCGATAACATATGTGGCTACGCTGAGAACAAATTCCCGTATCGCGTTAAGGTCGGCGCCCTCGGAGGCAACGTATACCTCCATTTCCTCCTTGCCGAAGCGGCGCATTCCGTAGGTATAGCAGCCCGCCATCTTACCGTCGTTGTACAGCCCGAACCACACCAGGTTCAACAGCGGAAGCTGCTGCGATTTTATCATTCTTGCGCAGACAAGGTACATTTCCGGCTCGTAGACCGCGCCCTCCTGATAAAAGGCTATCGCGCTCTCCTGCTTCAGAACGGCGGCGCTCGCCATCACATAGAGCCGTCCCTTTTCAAGTATATCACCGCTGTCCCCGAGAATGCACACCAGCAGATGCGCCTTGTGGCTCTTTACGGTCTCTACCGCGTCGCGCCACATATAATTCCCGTGCGCGAAATGCTCGGGCGCTCCGTCCGGAACGGGCGCAGGCATCATTCCGATAACCAGCGTGAGATCGCCTACCTGCGCGTACACGACATCGTTTTCCTCCGGCTTTTCATCGGGGACCTCAACGCCCCACTCCGTTTTCATATCCTCTATAAATTTCGCCTTGCTCCACTTAGCCTCGCTCAGCAGCGCGAACCCCGCGAAATCGCCGACATCACTTCCGCCGCCCGCACCGCTTTTCTTATTTTTCCCGAACATCGCCGTATCCTCCTGTTGTATCAATCCTTTATCCTAAGCGCCTTGCGCAGCTCCTTTTCCACCGACCGCAGCGTTACGATAAGCACCGTATCCCCGCCGCACAGCGTGGTCTGACCGCGCGGAATGATAGTCCTGCCGCCGCGGTTTATGCAGGCGATATTGCACCCCTGCGGAAGCGGCAGCTCAAGCAGCTTTTTGCCCTCCAGCGGGTAGTCCCGCGGAATGGTTATCTCCACCAGCGACGCCTCGTCGCCGTTCAGCTTTATAAGCTGCCTTACCGCACTGATGTCCACCTCGTGCTCAAGCTGCTGAATAATATTATCCGTCGCCGATATCACGATATCCACCCCGAGGTCCTTCAGCGCCTCGGTATTCTTGGGATTGTTCACCTTTGCGATAGTCCGCTTTACCCCGAACCTCTTCTTGGCAATCTGGCAGCACACAAGATTGCTCTCGTCTCTGCCCATTACCGCTATCACCGCGTCCGCTCTGTCCGCGCCGCAAGCCTCGAGAGCTTCCACCGACGTGCCGTTCCCGCAGCTTACCTCCGCGTCCAGATTGTTCGCGCAGAATTTGCTCTGTTCCTTGTTGCTCTCTATGACCGTAATATCATGATCATGCTCCAGAAGCGTCTTGGCAAGATAAAACCCCACCTTGCCGCCGCCAACGATAATAGTCCTCATCTCGTCTCCTGATTTAAAAGAATTTTCCGCGCTTATCTAAAAGAATTTTTCCTCACCGTGCGAGCTTCGCTCGCACTACCGCGCTGTGAAAGCTCCGCTACGCTGCGCTTTCACAGCTTGTTGCGGAAAAATTCCCTGCGTGGGCAAAATGTCGCTGTTTTCCGGCGTTGCTTTGCTGCGTGGGCGAACGTGGCTGTTCTCTAATTATCTAAAAGAATTTTTCCGCACCGTGCGAGCTTCGCTCGCACTACCGCGCTGTGAAAGCTCCGCTGCGCTGCGCTTTCACAGCTTGTTGCGGAAAAATTCCCTGCGTGGGCAAAATGTCGCTGTTTTCCGGCGTTGCTTTGCTGCGTGGGCGAACGTGGCTGTTCTCTAATTATCTAAAAGAATTTTTCCGCACCGTGCGAGCTTCGCTCGCACTACCGCGCTGTGAAAGCTCCGCTGCGCTGCGCTTTCACAGCTTGTTGCGGAAAAATTTCCTGCGTGGGCGAAACGTCGCTGTTTTCTGATGTTGCTTTGCTGCGTGACCGCTCTGAAATTCAAGCGGACATACCCTCACGCCGTGCCGCCTTTAAAGCGCACCTCGGGAGCAAGAGCGTTTTCTCCCGCCCCCTTACAGGGGGCACTCGAAAACGCTGTGGCATGCCGACCTTTTTCGCAAGCGAAAAAGTACGCCGCTTCGCGGCGAAATTCGCTGCGCGAATTGTCGGCAAGCCGCGGTGCGGCTCCCCCGTGAAACGCGCCTAGCTCTTTACGGCGAAGATCAGCCTGTCGCTCTCGCCAAAAGTGATCTGCTGCCCGCTGAACATTATCAGCCCCACGCCGTCCCTTATCACCCCGAAAAGCACCTCTCCCGGCTCGTACCGGATATCCTCGGGGGTCTTCCCGACCAGCGATCCCGGAGTTTCCATCGTCGAAAAATGCACGGTGTGGTTCTCAAAATTCAGAACCGCCGCGCCCTCCTCCTCGATAGCGGAGCAGGCGGCGCTTACGGTGAGCTTGGTGGGACAGATGGTCTTTACCCCCATCTCCTCAAAGACCTCGCTCTTTGCAATATCCGTGATACGCGCGAATATCTTCGGCACATTATATATCTGCTTCGCGAGCTGCGCCACCATCAGATTCATATCGTCCTCGTCGGTCACGGCGAAAAGCGCGTCGCAGGTGCCGATACCCGCGCGCTTCAGCACGTCATGATCTATGGGTACGCCCATGGTGGTAAATCCGCCGAACTCCGATGAAAGCCCGTCGAACCGCTCCTGATTCCTGTCTATTACCGAAACGTCGTGCCCCTTCCTGTCCAGCGTTACCGCCAGAGCCGCTCCGACCATTCCGCAGCCTATCACCAAAATGTTCATGTTTCCTCCTGATTTAAAATGTTGACGAGGAGCAAATTAAAAAGCGTTGACGAGAAGTAAATGATTAAAAGAATTTTCCGCACCGGCGAACTTCGTTCGCCTACCGCGCTCCCAAAGCTCCGTTTCACTACGCTTTGGGAGCTTGTTGCGGAAAATTCTCCTGCGTGGGCGGTCACTTCCTGTATGCTTTCAGCGCCTTGACTGCTTGATTATTATGTCGCTCTGAGCTAACTGCTGCTACATTGTGTTGACTTGGGCAAATGATTTTAAAAAATTTTTCGCACCGGCGAACTACGTTCGCCTACCGCGCTGTAAAAGC
>CAZKJC010000083.1:0-9777 GCA_964552995.1 uncultured Ruminococcus sp. | reverse complement strand
TGTTCTTTCCCCCCTCCCCGTAGGTGTCAGCCCCAGTCCGAGCGCGTGAAAGCTCTGCTTTCGCATAATAACAGAGTGGATAAACATAACAAATTCAACTTTAACAAATTAAAAGGAGAACCACATTGCAAATCTAACAAAATAAGCGTGCCAGCATAAATTATCATTTCCATCAACAGAACAAGACCCGCCATAATATGCCACACATTGACCCAATACCAACATTAGTCGGTTTATTGTCGATAATTCACAAAAAAATCTGCTTTAAAACCTTGTTAAATGTAACCGAATTTTTGAAAAACTTACTAAAATCCCTTGCAATAATTTTAATTATGCTGTATAATGTATTTGTATCAATCTGTCTGCAAGTCGGTTGAATGATCGGTCATCGGACAAAATACGGGACGGCGCGGTCGGCGCGTCGGGAAAGGACATTATAATGCCTCTTGAAGAAATAAACAGAGAATTTTCCTTCCCGCTTCAGAAAATACTTGACGAGTTTAAGCTGGAAGTACTCTATATGCCGGAAAACGGGGGAAACTCCCTCATTTCAAACAATGACACGAACCGCCCGGGGCTTCAGTTTGCGGGCTTTTACGAATACTTTGACAACAAGCGCATACAGGTCATGGGAAAAATGGAGAGCGCCTATTTGTCCGGATTGGAGTCCGACGTGCGCAAACAGCGCATTGAGGAGCTTTTGAGCTATCGCTTCCCCGCGCTCATCATCACCCGCGGACTGGACGCTTTCCCCGAAATGCTGGAGCTTGCTCCCAACTACGGGATACCCATTCTGCGCAGCGAGGAAAGCACCTCGATATTTATTTCCAAGCTGATGGCATTCCTTAATTTGCAGCTTGCTCCCAGGATCACCCGCCACGGCGTACTTATCGAGATATACGGCGAGGGCGTACTTATTCTCGGCGAAAGCGGCGTAGGTAAGAGCGAAACGGCTATCGAGCTTGTAAAGCGCGGACACCGCCTCATCGCCGACGACGCGGTGGAGATCAAAAAAGCGAGCAACATCACGCTTGTGGGAAGCTCTCCCGACAATATACGCCACTTCCTTGAGCTGCGCGGCATAGGCATAATCAACGCGCGCCAGCTTTTCGGTATCGGCGCGGTAAAGACCAGCGAGAAGATCGACATGGTAGTCGAAATGGAGCTGTGGAATCCCGAAAAGACCTATGACCGTATGGGCGTTGACACGCATTATATGACCATTATGGGAGTAAAAGTGCCGCTGCTCAATATCCCCGTAAAGCCGGGCAGAAACCTGGCGGTCATTCTTGAGGTAGCCGCTATGAACAACCGCCAGAAGAAAATGGGCTACAACGCGGCTAAGGATCTGCTCCGTCAGCTCGGTATCGACTCCGACGACGAGGAGATAATGTCCGATCTTAATCTTTGATTTACCATAATCGAAAGGAACTGATTTTAATGTATAATATAGGAATAGACCTCGGCGGCACCAACATCAAGGTGGGGCTGGTCGACGAGAATTACAATATCGTATCGAAAGCTACCGCAAGAACTAACCTGCCGCGCCCCGCGGAGGAAATATGCGGGAGCATAGTGGAAACGGTGTGGGACGCGCTCACGCAGGCTAAGGTCACTATCGGAGAGGTCAATTCGATAGGCATAGGCACCCCGGGCGCGGCAAACAGAAACAGCGGGATAGTGCTTTATTCCTGCAACCTCGGCTTTGACAATACCGATCTGCGCACGCTTATCAAGTCGAAGCTCGGCAAGGAGGTCTATGTGGAGAACGACGCCAACGCGGCGGCTTTCGGTGAGGTGCTCAACGGCGCGGGCAAGGGCTGCAAGGACGTGGTAGTGGTAACGCTCGGTACCGGCGTAGGCGGCGGAATAATCATCGACGGTAAGATATACACGGGCTTCAATTTCTGCGGCGCGGAGCTCGGACACACGGTCATTCAGTACGGAGGTCGGCAGTGCGGCTGCGGGCGCAGGGGCTGCTTTGAGGCGTACAGCTCGGCTACGGCGCTGATAAATATGACCAAGGAAGCTATGGAGGCTCACTCCGACAGCAGGATGTGGGAGATCGCGGGCGGCTCTATCGACAACGTTGACGGCAAAACAGCCTTTGACGGCTGGAGAGCGGGCGATGAAGCTGCTGTCGGCGTGGTCAATATGTATATTGAGTATCTGGGCTGCGGACTTACGAATATCGTAAATACGTTCCAGCCCGAGGTCCTGCTTATAGGCGGCGGAATATGCAAGGAGGGCGAGAATCTCACAAAGCCCCTCGAAGAGTTTATAAGGCGGGAAAGCTACTGCATAGACCCCTCGCGCAGCACAAGGCTGGATATCGCCAAGCTGGGCAACGACGCAGGAATAATCGGCGCGGCTTACTTATATACTATTGCAGAGTAATAATCGATCGGGACGGATAAGTCAATTTTCCGTCCCGAAACTTTGAGAGAGTGAGAAGATAGCTATGTACGGCGAAATTGAAAATATCTGCAATAAATATGAATGTACCTGCCTGAGAAATTTCACGCTCGCACCGAAAACCTCAATGAAAATAGGCGGCGAGTGCGATATTTACACCGAGCCCGATTCGGAGGAGTGTCTGCTTGAGATACTTGAAGTATGCCGCAAAAATTCGCTGCCCTATTTTATTCTCGGAAACGGCAGCAATCTGCTGATAAAACGCTTTGGCGGCGTGGTGATCGCAACGGGCTCGCTTCCCGCGGATTATTCCGCGGAGGGAAATACTATCACCGTAGGCGCGGGCGCGTCGCTGTCGAGCGTCTGCCTTTGCGCGCTGGGGAATTCGCTTTCGGGAATGGAATGCCTTTACGGTATACCCGGCTCGGTGGGCGGCGCGCTGTATATGAACGCGGGAGCCTACGGCGGCGAGATGAAGGACATCGTAAGATCGGCGCGGTGTGTGAATGAACGCGGCGAGATCGTCAATATATCGGCGGACGAAATGGGGCTGCGGTACCGCGGCAGCGTTTTCTCGGAGAACGGGTGGTTTATCCTTTCGGTCACAATGGAGCTTACCCCCGACGATAAGCTGACGATAAAGTCGCGAATGAGCGAGTATATGGAGAAGCGCCGCGACAAGCAGCCGCTGGAATATCCAAGCTGCGGAAGTACCTTTAAAAGACCCAAGGGCTATTTCGCGGCGGCGCTGATAGAGGAGTGCGGTCTGAAGGGCTGTACCGTCGGCGGAGCGCAGGTCAGCGAGAAGCACAGCGGATTTGTGATAAACAAAGGCGGCGCGAGCTTTGAGGACGTAATGGAGCTTGTGGAGCATATCAAGAAAACGGTAAGGGAAAAGAAGGGCGTTGAGCTGGAGTGCGAAATGCTTATTCTGGAATAGGTCAGCGGGTCATTTAATAGGTGGTGAAAAGCTATGGAATTTGTTATCGTAACGGGAATATCCGGCTCGGGGAAATCCTCGGCGGTAAAGGTGCTGGAGGATATTGGCTTTTTCTGTATTGACAATATGCCGCCGCAGCTTATCCCGAATTTCGCCGCGATGTGCAACGAAAACAGCGAAATAAGCAAGGTGGCTATCGTGACGGATATCCGCGGCGGAGCGATGTTCTTCAAGCTGAGCGAGTGTATCGCGAAGCTGCATATCGCGGGGATAGATATAAAGGTGCTGTTCCTTGAGGCGAGCAAAGAGGTGCTGATGAAGCGCTACAAGGAGACCCGCCGCAAGCACCCTCTCGACGAGGTGTCAAACGGCGATATCTCCAGGGCGATAGACGCGGAGATCGAGCTTCTGAGCGAGATACGCGAGGACGCGGATTACATAGTGGACAGCTCGTTTTTGAGCAGCGGGCAGCTTAAGGAGCAGATAGCAGATCTGTTTCTTGATAAACCCACCGACAGAATGATGGTGAGCTGCATGAGCTTCGGGTTCAAGTACGGCGTGCCCGGTGAAGCCGATCTGGTATTTGACGTGCGTTGCCTGCCCAATCCCTTTTATCTGCCGGAGCTGAAGCATAAAACGGGGCGCGACGCGGAAGTAAGGGATTATGTGATGAGCTTTGAGCAGTCTTGCGTACTGCGGGATAAGCTGTTTGATATGATAGGATTTCTGCTGCCGCATTATGTCGCGGAGGGCAAGAGCCGTCTTGTGATAGCCTACGGCTGCACGGGCGGCAAGCACCGTAGCGTTACCTTCGCGGAGCTTACCGCGGCTTTTCTGCGGGAAAAGGAGTGCAAGGTAAAGATACTGCACAGAGACATTGAAAAATGAATAAGGTACAATTGATAATGGATAATATCGGTGCGGACAAAAAGCGTTAGCGGCACTTCCCGCTTAAAACCGGCGCAGCAAAGCAACGTCCGCCGAGAGCAATATATAATTCACGCAGAAAAGCAACGCCCGCTGAGAGCAACGAAAAGCCCACGCTGGGAAATTTTTCGCGAGAGCGCAGTTTTGCGCAATCTTAGTTTGGCTGCTTTTAGTATTAGGTGGTAGCGTGCGCAAAACGCATGACGAAAACGGAGCGCAGCAGAGTTTTTGCGGGCTCTCGCGGGAAATTTCTTTTAAATAAGGAGCAGGAAAATGATAACAGACAGTTTTGATAACAAAACGGACACGATAATAAATCCCCACAAAAAGGAAAACGCGCCGCGGGTCGACGCTTGTATTCTGACATTCTCGCATATTATTGAGGAATTTGTGCTGAATAACTATGATTGTAAAGAGATCGCGTCGTTCAAATTCGCAACGGGCGTTACACCGATCTATCGTATTGAATATAAGGGAAAGTCATTCGCGTTCTATAAGACCTATGTGGGAGCTCCCGCATGCGTGGGCACGGTGGAGGACACTCTGTCGGAGATAGATACCCGCAAATATGTGGTATTCGGCGGCGCGGGCTGCTTAAACAAGGAGATCGCCCACGGAAAGGTTATGATACCCACCGAGGCTTACCGCGACGAGGGAACGTCCTACCACTACGCGCCCGCGGCGGATTATATCAAGGTGAAAAACGCGGATATCGTTGCGAGGTTTATGGAAGAAAACGGTATACCCTATATAAAGGGAAAAACCTGGACAACAGACGCTTTCTACAGGGAGACTGTCGGTAATTTTGAGAAGCATAAGGCGGACGGCTGCATTTCGGTTGAGATGGAATGCGCCGCATTGCAGGCAATGTGTGATTTCAGAGGGCTGGAGCTATACACGTTCTTTACAAGCGGCGACCTGTTGGACGCTCCAGAGTGGGATCAACGGCACAAGCCCGGGGAAACTCGGGGCACTCAGCACGACACGGGGCATTTTGATATCGCACTAGAGTTGGCGCGGTATATCGTGTGAAGCTGCATAGAGCAACATAAAGTGGGTGCAGCAAAGCAACGTCTGCCGAGAGCAGCATAAAGCCCTCGCAGAAAATTTCTTTTAAATCATTAGCCAAGAGCGACATAAAATGGACGCAGCAAAGCAACGTCCGAAAAGAGCAACGCTCAGCCCACGCAGGGAAATTTTCCGCGAGAGCCCGTGAAAACGGAGCGTAGCGGAGTTTTTGCGGGCGGGTCGCGAAAAATTTCTTTTAAATCATTCGCGGAAAATTTCTTTTAAATCAGGAGAGTTATGTCATTTTCATCGGAGATCAAAAGTGAGCTTTGCCGGATAGGCGATATGAGCCGCAGTGATATGCCCGCGATGCTTTACGGGCTGTTTTACGCGGGCAGAATGATAGACGGCAGAGCGGCGGTGCAGACGGAGAACGCTGATCTGATAGCGGCGGCGCGGCAGCTTACGGAGGAGATATTCCCCGCGGCGAGGCACGAGACCAAGCGGCTGGTAAAAAACGGCGGCTCGCTGTACACGTTTATGATAAAGGAGGGCTACGAGCTGCTTCGGGAAAAATTTGGGGATTTTTCGGAGGATATGGAGATAAATTCCTCGGTGGTCTCGGGCAACGACGATGAGAGCGGCGCGTTCCTGCGCGGAGTTTTCGTGTCCTGCGGCTCGGTCACCGATCCACAGAAGGAATATCACCTGGAGCTGGTGCTGCCCTGCGAGCGCCGCGCAGCGGCTCTCCACAGATTTATAAACGAGCACGGAATGGCTGTAAAGACCACCCGCCGCAACCGCGGGCTTGTGCTCTACGCGAAGGAAAGCGAGCTTATTGAGGATTTTCTGACCTATATCGGAGCGGCGCTGCGCTCGTTGGAGATAATGCAGGTCAAGATAGAAAAGAGCGTCCGCAACCATGTCAACCGCACGGTAAACTGCGAGACCGCCAATCTTGATAAAACGGTCGACGCGGCAAACAGGATATGCGAGGATATTGAATTTTTGTTAAGGGAGCGCGGCGCGGACTACCTCAAGCCCGAGCTCAGAAAGACCGCGCTGCTGCGGCTGGAGAACCGCGAGGCTTCCCTCAGCGAGCTGTGCGGGCTGCTGTCGGATCAGTCGCCCGACTCAAAGCCGCTGAGCAAAAGCGGGCTCAATCACAGACTAAAAAAGCTGTCACAGATGGCGGAGGAGCTGCGCGCGCAGAACTCCGACCCGACAGAGAATTAAAGGAGGATACATAATGAAAGTAATTCTGGTAAACGGAAGCCCCCGTGAAAAGGGCTGTACGTTCACGGCGCTGTGCGAGATCGAAAAGGCGCTGAAAGCAGGCGGCGTCGACTCGGAGATATTCTGGATAGGAAGCAAGCCGATACAGGGCTGCATAGGCTGCGGGGCTTGCAGGAAGATGGGGCGCTGCTTCTCGGTGGACTGCGTGGCGGATTTCCTGGAAAAAGCTAAGGACGCGGACGGCTTCGTGTTCGGTTCTCCCGTGCATTACGCGGCGGCAAGCGGCTCGATTACATCTTTTATGGACAGAGCGTTCTATTCTGGCGGAGCTGTTCTTCAGGGAAAGCCCGCTGCGGCAATAGTGAGCTGCCGCAGGGGCGGAGCGTCCGCGGCGTTCGATCAGCTCAACAAATACTTCACCATAAACTGTATGCCGATAGTGTCCTCGCAGTATTGGAACCAGATCCACGGAAATACTCCCGAGGAGGTATTGCGGGACGAGGAGGGGCTCCAGACCATGCGCACCCTCGGAAACAATATGGCGTGGCTGCTTAAATGCATTGAAGCGGGGCGCGAAAAGGGGATCACATTCCCCGAGCGCGAACCGGTTTTGCGCACAAACTTTATAAGATAATGTTGACGAGGAGTAATTGATTTAAATGGGAATTTCAAAATTTCCGCCAGCCATACTCCGCTCACTCACGGAGTTTTGCGCAAAGCTCAACAAAATGCCATAAGCAATTACGCGATTTTTGCGCAAAACCTTCGTTCGCTCGCTGCGCATGTCTGGCGGAAACCGTGCAGCATTTTGCCTTTAAGGAAAAATGCGCACTTTTTGAAATTCTGATGCGCGGGCTCTATGTAACGATAAGCTCGGCAGCTTTTAGGCTGCCGAGCTTTTATTTTCTGTCCTGCTCATATTGCACAAATTTATCCAGCATTTCTATCGCGAGCTGCCGCGCGGAGCTGTCCAGCCTTTGCAGCTTTCCGATGATCTGCCGCTCGTAGCTTTCGCCGTCGGTATTGCTGACCGCCCCGAGAAGCAGCATATCCGGCGTGGTCTCCAGCGCGTCGCATATCCTCACCAGAACGTCTATGCTCGGTATCGATTTCGCCGTTTCAATGCAGGAGATATATTTGTCCGAAAGCCCCGCGCGCTCGCTCACCTGATACTGCTTCAGCCCAAGCTCGCGCCGCCGCCTTGCTATCCTTTTTCCCAGGTCCTTGTAGTCAACGTACATTCCGATCCCCCCCTAATATAGTATCAGTATTATACACTAAAATAAATCCATTATAAGCCATAAATATGACTTGACAATAGAATTTATTTGTGTTATAATATGAAAAAAAGCGGAAATTCCGCTTTTAGTATGATTTTTGGGGGGTATAATGGGTATGACCGAAATTACGGACAAGGCATTTATAATAGAAAGCGGCACGGAATATCAAATGGAGTTTACCCCGCAAAGCCGCTGGGACTGCGAAATATCCGCAAAATACAGAGAGGGCGCAAGGGGCGTGCTTCGGCTGTGCGTGCGTTTTGATTCGACGGAGACATCGCTCGATATGATCATACGGGATAAAAACGGAGCTGCCGTGATACCGGACGAGATTCGCGCCGAGGGCTGCGAGCGTGAGAGCGTTCCCGACGGAGTGCGCTTTCGCGAGCCGAGCGGTATTCCGCGTATCCGAGGGGAGCTCTCCTGCGTGATACCGCAGGGCGGTTATCACATAGCATTTCTGCACGGCTCCCGCGCGGGGGCGGAGGGGCTGGGAGAAATGCACTTTTCCGTTTCGATAAAGAGATAGCTTTGGGGTGAAATAAAAACGCGGCAGTCGGTCAAACGGCTGCCGCACGGTTTTTATCGCTTGACTAAATCTTGTAATTGATGTATAATAATATTAAATACGGAAAGGTTGGTAGGATATTGAAACAGATACTGATAATCGACGATGATATTCATATAGGAAATATGCTGGAGGAAACGCTTGAAAAGGAGGGCTACTCCGTTCTCCGCGCCTATTCGGGCACGGAGGCTCTGCTGGTGCTTTCACAAAAAACGCCCGATCTGGTGCTGCTTGATCTTATGCTGCCCGGGCTTTCCGGAGAAGAGGTGCTCCCGCAGATCAAAAGCATACCGGTCATCGTGGTGAGCGCCAAATTTGACGTGGACAATAAGGTCAATATGCTGATGGGCGGCGCGGTGGACTATGTTACCAAGCCCTTTGACACAAAGGAGCTTCTGGCGCGCATAGCGGTGCAGCTCAGAACGGCTCCCGAGTTATCAAGCGAGCTGCGGTACGATCTGATAACACTGGACCTGAATACGCATACCGTAACTCTCTGTGACAAGGAAGCAAGGCTGACCCGCACGGAGTTTGCGATCCTCAAGCTGCTTATGCAGAACCCGACGCAGGTCATCACCAAATCGCTTATGCTGGACAGAATAAGCGAGGATACTCCCGACTGCACTGAAAGCTCCCTTAAAATACATATCAGTAATCTGCGCAAGAAGCTCCGCGATATAAGCGGAAAGGACTACATTGAAGCGGTGTGGGGGATAGGGTTTAAAATGCGCGCGGACGCGTGAGGAATTACAAAAATTTTGCCCGCACTATTACCTGTGCGGGCTTTTAGCTATTCGTTTGCCGCCTCTCTCTTAATGCCGAACATCAGCTTCAGCAGCCCAGCGAACAGCCTCGGGCTTTTTACCACTACTACCTTCATATGTATGCTCCTTTCAAAGCCTGAGCAGGAAAACGCCCAGAACTATCAGCAGTACGGCAAGGATAAACAGCAGCAGCTTGACCGAAAAAAATGATATGCACATCAGCGCTCCGCAGAACGCCACCGCCGCCAATGCCACGCCCGCGCGGCAGCCCTTCCGCCTTTTCGGAACCCTTCTCCTCATACCGTACACCTCCGCCCCTGCGAGCACCCGCCCGCGCGGCGCCCTTGATACTACATTTTATTCCGTTGGCGGGATTTGGTTACATAAATATGTCTGTATAAAGGTCATTTTAACGCAATGGCAGCCAAAGCAACGTGCGCCAAGTGCAACGTAAAGCCCGCGCAGGAAAGCAACGCCCGCCAAGTGCAACATAAAGCTCCCGCAGGAAAGCAACACCCGCCAAGTGCAGCGTAAAGCCCACGCAGGGAAGCAACGCTCGCCAAGAGCAACGTAAAGCCCACGCAGGGAATTTCAAAAAGGTCGAGTTTGCCTTAATGGCAAACGATGACCGGTTCCCGC
>CAZKJC010000082.1:0-9837 GCA_964552995.1 uncultured Ruminococcus sp. | reverse complement strand
GAGGAATTCTAGCGGGCGCTGTTGTTCCTGCGCCGCGCTTTCGAGGAATTTTCCCCCGCCGAAAAGGACAGTATCGCGGAAAATCTCGGCGAGATATGGGGTCTGAACGGCGCGGAGGTGAGCGAGATAGTCAACGCGGTCCTCGATACCGCTTCGCAGGAGCAGATCGAGGCTCTGGACGATTTCGATTTTGATATCTGACGGGAGGTAAAATATGACGAAAAAGCGCCTGGACAGGGATAAAAAGTGGGGCTTTCAAGGCTTCCCCTATTATCAGATGAGAATGGACGCGGAGGATTTCCACGGGCTTGTCAGCATAATAGAGTTGATCGACGGGGATTTTTTCTTCTGGGAATACCCCAAAGCCGGAAAAACGCCGGTATGCGGCAAGGGCATGCTGTGGCTTCAACTGATCCCCGACGGTCAGCATAGGGCGATAACGGCAAAATTTCTCCCGCCGTCAAGAACGGTTCGAGGCGTAAAATATTCAAAATCGGTCTCGATATGGTATGTTGACGTTATTGACGGCTGGGGGTATGACGAGGATAACGTCGCTTATTTCACCGATATGTATTTAGACGTTATATTCGACGTTGAGGGAGATGTGGTCATAGATGACCGCGACGAGCTGGACGCCGCCTATAAGTCGGGAGAGCTTTCCGAGGAACAGTACCAAAGGGCTGTCGGCGAGGGAAACGCTATTGTATCGGATCTGTGCTCCGATACAGGAAAAACGCAGCAGTGGTGCGAAAAAATTTTGGAGCTTGCTATGCAGAGGATCAAAAATAACGATAATGTTTTCAAGAAGAATGTTTGATAAAGGAAATGCGTGAAGCAGAGCGGATGACTTCTGCAACAGGGAGGAAATATGCAGTTTTTGATCGGAACACATGATGATATTGATCCATGGATAGAATTAGTGCGCGAGGTAAGCCCCGTTTTCCCAGGGCTTGAAACCGAGGAAGCTATTGAGGATCACAAAAATACCGTTCTGAGATTTATGGGCGAAAAGCGGGCGCTGTGCGTTAAAATTCACGGCGAGATAGCGGGCGTTCTGCTGTTTTCGGTAAAGCACAACATGATATGCTGCCTTGCGGTATCGCCCGCGCACAGGAAAAAGGGCGTCGCGTCCGCGCTGCTCGCGGCGGCTCTGGAGCGGCTGGACAGAAGCCGTGACATAACCGTATCGACATACCGCGAGGGCGATGAAAAGGGTGTTGCGGCAAGACCGCTGTACAAGAAATTCGGATTTGAAGAGGGCGAATTGATCGAGGAATTCGGGTATCCGAATCAGGTGTTTGTCCTGCGCCCGAAATAATGAGGGGTATCAGATGGAAATACTGAAAAAGGGTGGTACGCTGCGCTTCTGGGGCGACTGGTTCGGCAGACCATACGACAATTACCATATCCCCGTAAGCGCGGAGCTTAGCGGTGAAATATTGACGATCAGCTTCAACGGCGGCGAAAAATGTACCGTTTACGAACCCGCGGATATCGTCAATAATCCCAATGATTTTCACATCACGCGAGCGGCAAAAATTATCTGGGAATGGTATTGTTACGGCAGAGAGCACACTCCCGAAAACCTGTACAAACGTGTGTATTCCAATGTCGGAAACGGAATTTCTGTCGCGTATACGGGCGAGCGCAGGAGCGGCGGGGATAGTTCCGATTTGAAAAATTACGCGCTTGAATTGTGCTGAATATTAAAGACGCAAGTAAAACGGTATTTCGCTCATAAACGCAGAGCGTGATTTTACCTGTCCGTGTACCGGAAAGAACCGTATGTTTTTACGGAAAAAGGCTGTAAATTTTTTGGCGCTTCAATTGCATTTGACATTTTTCGGGATTTGTGATATAATAGCCGAAAAACAGAAAAGGAGAATAAAAAAATGTATTTTAAAGCTGTCAATTCGCAAAAACTGCCGGAGATATACCGGAGAAACGGAAAGGATTGTTATCTCGACAACATAAGGCAAAAGATGATAATTATCACGCCCGAGGAAACTGTAAGGCAGAAAGTGATCGGATTTCTGATAAATGATCTGAACGTTCCCTCCGAGATGATCCAAGTTGAGGAAAGTATGTCGGAATATGGGATCAATTCCAAACTTCGCGCAGATATTGTTATCCGGAAAATTGTTGATGATATGGAATATGTTCTTGCAGTTATTGAATGCAAAGCGCCCGATGTGGCGATTGACGACAAGGGGGTTCAGCAGCTGCAAAATTATTGCAGGCTTATTGACGCGGAATATTCAATGATCACAAACGGAAATGATTTCAGATTTTTTTATTTTGATGAGGAAGATTTTCAAGAAATGGATAACTTT
Organism: uncultured Ruminococcus sp.; assembly: GCA_964552995.1. GTDB lineage: Bacteria > Bacillota > Clostridia > Oscillospirales > Ruminococcaceae > CAG-115. The sequence goes on along the minus strand of CAZKJC010000082.1, from coordinate 7,504 downwards.
CCGAACTATGGTGAAATGCTTGATGGTCTGGTATATGAATATACGCCCCCCGCGCCATTCAAAAGAATACCATCGTTTGATCAGATAGACGAATTTATCCGCAGATCTGAAGAATACAGGTATGTTATAGGCAGCAGCTCGAATTATAAGATCGCGCATATCGGCATAAACTTATATGAGTGTTTTATGGACACAAAGCATAAAATGCCCAAGGGAGAATATCAGCTTTTCACTTTAATAAAGGATTACGGTGTGCGGAATCTTACATACAGAAATTCGAGCGGCAGCGGATTTAATGGGTATTATCGCTCTTTCTTGATAAAATACAAGAACAGCGTTGAATTTGTTTCATTTTCGGTTTCCTCTTATTGCACTCAAGCCAAGCCGGACGAAATAAAAACCACGCTTAACATTGCGATAGATAATGAAAAGTCGGCTCATCATTCATTAGAATACATATTAGACAAGAATATAGTTCTTGAACATGATGAGGTCAAGTTTTATCACGACGGCAGAATGGCAGTAGGAAATATCGGCAGCGCAAAAATAAGCGATCTTCGCGCGCTTGTCAAGAAAAAATATCCGTGTATAATTGACGATAACGAGATCTGTCTCGGAAAATTAAAGATCGGAAGACTGTGGAGTTTAGACCACAAACAAGTGATAAGCCTTATGGAAAATATGATCTCTTACGCGCTTATACGCGATGAATTAAGAAAAAAGCTCAAAAAACAAAGGGCTGAAGAAACGGTAAAAAACGGGAGCTGATTATGGAACATACACAGGAATTACAGCGCTGGCGGCTTATTCTGGGGCAGGAGAGCGATCAGCGGCTTTCGGGAATGAATATGCCCGCCATGTCCGAGGAGCAGGACTTGATGGACAAGGCGCTCGCGGCGATCTACAATAAAAGCGAGCTGGGCGGCTTCGGGAGCGGCGGCTACGGGCAAGGCGGCTTCGGAAAGGGCGGCACGGGAGCGGGACGCGGACCTTCAAATCCGCAGATTTCGCGGTGGCTGGGCGACGTGCGCACGCTGTTTGACAAGGATCTGGTCAAGGTTATCCAGAGCGACGCTATGAACCGCTGTGGCTTGAAGCAGCTTATTTTCGAGCCGGAGCTGCTTGAAAATGTCGAGCCGGATATAAATCTCGCCTCGACTATTCTCACGTTGAAGGAAATGATACCAAAGCGCTCAAAGGACAGCGTCCGCGCGTTTATCCGCAAGATAGTGGAGGAGATAAACCGCCTGCTGGAGCAGGATATCCGCCGCGCCGTGACCGCTGCGGTCAACAAGCGGGCTCACTCGCCGATACCCTCAGCGGCGGCGCTGGACTACAAAATGACCATCAGCCGCAATCTCAAGCATTATTCCCCCGAGCTGAAAACCATCGTTCCCGAGCACTTCTATTTCTTCGACCGCACGTCTACGACCGCCGCCAACAAGTGGACGGTCATACTGGATATAGACCAGAGCGGCTCTATGGGGGAATCGGTGATATATTCCTCGGTGGTGAGCTGCATTCTCGCCAGCATGAGCACACTGAAAACGCGGATCGTCGCCTTTGATACTAACGTTGTAGACCTCACCGAAAAAAGCAGCGACCCCGTCGATCTGCTGTACGGCTTTCAGCTCGGCGGCGGTACGGACATCGACAAGTCGGTGATATATTGTCAGCAGTTTATCGAGAACCCGAAAAAGACATTGTTTTTCCTTATTTCCGATTTAATGGAGGGCGGGAATCGCGCCGCGTTCGTTCGCAGAATGGAGGAAATGAAAGCGTCGGGAGTAACGGTGGTGTGCCTGCTGGCGCTCGCCGACAGGGGAAAGCCCTACTGCGACGAGCAGATGGCGCAGAGGCTCTCGGGCTTCGGCATACCCTGCTTCGCCTGCACCCCGCAAAGGCTGCCCGAGCTGCTGGAGCGTGCGCTCAAGGGACAGGAACTGAAACTGTTGGAGCGCGCGCTCAAGGGGCAGGAAGTGGCGGAGTTAGTGAAATCGATCGAGTGGAAGAAGAAATAATTTTTTTCTTGGCAGCCGGTACATTTTTGCACCGGTTGCATATGATAGTTGAAAGTCGGGTGTATAAGTGCGGTAAAATCAAAACGACAAATCGAAACTTGTTAAGTAGGTGTCATTATGAAAAATCTGGAATTTATTACGGATATAAAATCATATACGGTAATTGAAAAAATAGAAGAGGGCTGTTCTGGAGATGAGAAATACAAGCTTGAAAAGGACGGAAAATACTTTTTGCTGCGAGTGGGAGATAGGGCGAAGTCACCCGAAAGGAAAAAAGAGTTTGACCGTCTAAAAGCGTATGATAAGGATATAAATACTCATAAACCAATTTTGTTTGGCACGGCAGCCGATAAATTTTATTCCATTGTATCGTGGGTCAATGGCGTTCCGATAATGGACATCATTAAGAAAGACGCTTCAAAATGCTATTATCGGCTTGGAAAGAAAGTCGGTATTGAGCTCCGAAAGCTGCATTCATTCAGCAATACCGATACAGAAACAGACTGGAAGGACGCTATTGAAAAAAAGGCGGTTTTATTTTTAGAAAATTATCATCATATGAATATTGAATTAGCTTGCGGAGATAATGCGGAGCGTTATGTTTTAAATAACATCAGCATAATGTCGGGCAGACCGCAGGTCGTTTTACATGGGGATTTTCACTGGAATAACTGTGTCGCAGATGACATGGGGAACATTGGTATAATCGACTTCTCGGGAAACAATACGGGGGATCCGTGGTATGATTTCGGAGGATCGTTATGGGCAGCGGAATACAGCACCAGTTTCGTTAACGGTCAGATCGACGGATATTTTGGTACGCCGCCCGATGAGTTCTGGAGATTTTACAAATTTTACGTCACGTTGTATGCTTTTGAACATTTGATGTACAGCAATGGTACTTCGGATGATATTAAAATTCACATTTTAAACGCAAACAGAATGCTTAAGACTTTTGGAGAAGATTTTGACTTGGAATTGCCTGTTTTCAGACAATAAACAGTTGTAACAGATAAGCCCGAGAGCGTTTGCTCACGGGCATCTTTTATAATTTATAACCCCTTTGCCGCGGTCAGCGTTATTCCGTTCTCGCCGAGAGGTATCGCATGATCTAGCCCGACAAACTTGCCGTTCTCCTGCCACAGTACTTCCTTGACGAAATTGTACTTCTCGGTGTCCCATGTAGTGAAATCGTCCAGCACAAGTCCGCCCGTATCACCGGAGTTTGCGTTGAAGCACCAGAAGGTGTGGTTAAGGTGATTCTCCTTGATAAGCCTGCGCATGCAGGTCATCCAGGTGAGGTTGGGCTCTCTCATAAAGCCGCCCCACTCGCCGATAAGCAGCGGCGCGGTGTTGTTCTTGTGTATGTAGAGCCAGTTGTCCTGCCAGCAGTCCCTGATAAGGCTGTCGTAGTCGTAGCCGCCCTGGAACCAAGGCTGCTCGTAGACCGTGGGTCCGTAGTCGTGCGGCGAGTATACCAGTTTATCCTGATACTTCCCGAGGTCAACGGGATAGTCCTTTACGCCGCGCAGGTTGCCGCCCCACCAGTTGAAATAGTAGTCCACGGAGTTCGTCGAGGAATAATCCCCCTTATTTTTGGAGTATATCTCCGTGCCCTCCACCATAATTAGAACGTTCGGGTTCTTGGCGAGAATTTTCTTCGCGGCGGTCTCGGCGGTGTACTTCCAGTTGTTCTTGTCCTTGGAGTCGTTCCAGATAGCCTTGTTGCTCTCATTGGGCTTGCCGTGCGGCTCGTTCTTGATATCTATCGCGATTATGGTGTCGTTGTCCTTGTACCGCTCCGCGAGCCACTCCAGCGCACGGTAGTAATCCTCGACGGTAACGCGGTCGGTGTACCACAGGTTTACGTTGTGACCCATCGCGTCGGTCTCCGCGCAGTGGATATCCGGCATTACCTTAATACCGTTTTCCTCCGCCAGCTTGAGGAAATAGTCGAATATCTGCAAGCTGTTCATATCGTTCAGCTCGGTGTTCATCGCGTTGTTGTAGTTCGCGCGTGGATATTCTCCGTCCGCCCACTGATTAAGCAGCTCCGCCGAAATAGGTACGCGGATAAGATTGAATCCGTGATCCGCGATACCCTTTACCGATGCGCGCAGATTGCTGTTCCACAAGCCGTCAAAGGTATTCGTGCCCGTATTGTAGCCAAACCAGTTCACGCCCGTGAGCCACACCTGCTTGCCGTTTTTGTCAAGAATCTTGTTGCCGTCGGTGTGCAGCCAGTCGTCGCCCTGTTTTGCCTTTGAGGTGCGCTCCAGCAGGGTCTTTACGTCTGCCGAGGGAGCGCTGTTCTGATTATTGTTATTCTGATCGTTATTTTGGTTATTATTTTGGCTGTTATTCTGTGTGTTGCTCGGAGCGCTCGACTTTGAGCCGTTGAAGCCTACCGCGTCGGGCGGATCGAATTTCGTGGGGCTGCTGTAATTGAACCCGAAATTCACGCTTCCACCAACGGGGATATTGCCGTTATATTCAACGTTGGTCACGGAAACGGTCGTGCCGTTCACACTGAAATTTCCGCTCCAGGAATTTGAGATCGTAAATCCGTTCGGCACGTCAAAGGTCACCTTCCATTCTCCTATGGCAGTATTTGAATCATTCGTTATAGTCAGCTCGCAGGTGCCGCATTGATTGCCACTGTCCTCCCATGTGCCGCCCACACTCCATGAGCAGGATACCCCGCTTTTGTCAGCGGGCTGATCCGAGCCCGTGCTTTGCGGCGCGGAGCTGTTTGCGGCAGCTGCCGTCGTGTTAACTGCCGGACGAGGGTCATCTGCCGGATGAGCGTCGTCTGCGGGACGAGAATTGTCCGCGGAATCATTTCCGCTTGATGCAGCAGTATCGGCGGGACGGTCATTGCCCGACGAATCGGACTCGGAGCTGTCGGACGAAGTATCGATATCTTCCGCGGTCGATATGACGGGGTCTTCCGAAGTATCCGGCAAGCTGTCCGAGCTCGGGTCGCCGCTTGGCACGGGAGCGCCGTCCTCATCGTGATCGGCACCGCCAAGACCCTCTCCGGAGCTTTCGGAGGAATCCTCCGAAGCACTGTCGGAGGCCGAGCTTGTTTCCGCCGAGATATTCCCATAAGATTCAACGCTGCCCGTGCAGCCCGTACAGCACGCCAACAGCATCATAACCGCCAGCACGGCAGCCGCGGCTCTGCCCGATATTTTTCTCATAACGCACTCCTTGTTACAGTAAGTCGGAAGTTTTATACATTGTAACATATCCGGCGGGAATTGTCAACCGAGAACCGCCGCGAAAAACACGCCGCGCAAAACTTTTTTGTATAGCTGACGAAATATCAAGTGTTATTTTGTGTATTTTTTTGAGGCTTCGGGCGTTGACAAAAGCCGCATAATTTGCTATAATAAAATCATATAAATATGTCTTTTGTGCAAAATTACTTTATTTGGAGAGGAAATTGTTTTATGAACTCGAGAATTGGAAGAAAATTGCTTCTTGCGATCATCGCATGTATAGTGCTGACGGTCGTAATAGTGAACGTTGCCACTATTTATCAGGCGGACAAGTCCACCGATTCCTTGATGAGAATGCATACGGAATCCGGTATGAATACCCTTGTAAGCGCAAAGGAGTCACAGCTTGAGAGAGTAGCCGACCTGCTCAGCGATATGCAGCTCGTCGGTCTGATAACTCCCGAAGCCGTGAACAATGGCGTGGACGAGTTCTGGAGCAGTAAAAAGAAAACCGACAACGACTTCGCGGCGTTTTTCGGCGCTGACGGAAGCGCCTATTGGATGACGGATAACTTTGATCTCGCCGATTTCACCGTGTCGGGCGTTGGCTCGGGATATACGGGCGTTGTAAGCGATTCCGCGGGCGGACTTTCGCTCCAGTCGGCAATAAAGACGGCGGACGGCGGCGCGGCGGTCGTAGGAATGTATCTCTCCGAAAACAGCTGGATAGACGCCGTTAAAGAGCAGAGCAACGCGGAGATAACCATCGTCGGGGGCAGGACCCGTATCGCCACCACGATCATCAGAAACGGCAGCAGATCGGTCGGCACCGATATCTCCGACCAGGTAATGAAGGTCATTGAGGGCGGAAACACCTATGAGAGCGAGATCGACATTATCGGACAGAAGCATTACGCGTTCTATCGCCCGATGTATGATATCAACAATAAGATAGTCGGAGCGTATTTCTCGGGTTATTCGGCTGCCGAGGCGCAGGCGCTCAAGATACAGCTGATCGCCATATCGACGATCATAGCGGTCATCGTGGCGGGCGCTTCGCTGATAGTTATAGGAATTATCGCGGTCAGAGTTATAGTTAGACCTATTCAGGAGGCGGAAAAGCTGGCGGACAGCATGAGCCGCGGCGCTCTTAACGAGGCAAGCACCGAGTTCAAGTTCGGCAACGACGAGCTTGGCGACTTCGTGCGCAACCTCGAATCCACAAAGAAAGCTCTCAATTCCTATATAGGCGATATCAACAGCGTGCTCTCACAGATGGCTACGGGTGATTTCACCGTACAGCCGGGCGTTGAATACATAGGCGATTTCATACAGATAAAGGAATCCTTTACGCAGATAGAGGATGCGTTGAGAGAGATAATCAGCAATATCGCCCAGAGCTCCAAGGACGTCAAGGACGGAGCGGAGCAGATGTCCGAAAGCTCACAGAGCCTTGCGGAGGGCACAACAAGACAGGCGGCTACCATTGAGGAGCTGTCCGCGTCGATAAACGAGATCGCCGAAAAAGTACAGCAGAGCGCGCGCAACGCCGAGGAGGCGAGCAGGATCTCCGTTCAGAGCCGTGAAAGGATATCCTATCAGAATAACGAGATCAAGAATATGCTTTCCGCAATGGACGAGATCAAGGAGAAATCCGACGAGATACAGAATATTATCAAGGCAATTGACGATATTGCGTTCCAGACCAACATACTCGCTCTGAACGCGGCTATTGAGGCGGCAAGAGCGGGCGAAGCGGGCAAGGGCTTCGCGGTAGTTGCGGACGAGGTAAGAAATCTCGCGGCAAAGAGCGCGGAATCCGCGGCGCAGACCGGCTCGCTTATCAACGCGACTATTGAAGCGGTCGATAAGGGCACTGTCATAGCAAACAACACGGCGGATACGATGAAAGAGGTCACGGAGCTTTCCGACCGTACAAACAAGTATATCGGAGAGATATCCTCGGCTGCCGCGGATCAGGCGGATTCTATCTCCCAGATCAAGAACGGCATTGATCAGATATCCACTGTCGTTCAGCAGAATTCCGCGACAGCGGAGGAGACCGCGGCTTCCTGCGAGGAGCTCAGCGGACAGTCTATTATCCTTAAGGAGCAGGTCGAGAAGCTCAGGGTTTAAGGTGCGATCGCAGACGGCAGTATAATGCCCACGCAGTAAAGGGTCATTCGCAAAGAACAGTGTAATGCCCACGCAGGAGAATTTCAAAAAGGTCGAGTTTGCCTTAATGGCAAACGATGACCG
>CAZKJC010000081.1:0-9929 GCA_964552995.1 uncultured Ruminococcus sp. | reverse complement strand
AAACCGTAGGGGGAGAGGGGGGAGCCGCTTTTGTTCGGATTTTATTCCGCCCCCCACTCCCCCGAAGGTGTCAGCCCCGACCGGAGCGCGTGAAAGCTCCGCTTTCCCAAAATAATAGAGTGGATAAACATAAAAATCCGATTTTAACATAACAATAGGGGAGCAACACAATAATCCAACAAAATATGCGTGCCAGCATAAATCATCATTTTACTTTTTGCAGTAATAAAATCCCGCCTCCGTTAATATAATTCAAAAAACGGAGGTACATATTATGAGGCTGCAATTACCAAAAAAATCAACCGCCACCGGCGAATCGGACAAGCGTTTACAATTTGAACAGCGCTGCTCTGAGCTTACGGAGCGCCTCAGGGATATCCGCGCCTGCTTTGATATGGCGGAGGATAACGACACCATCGACGCGCTGATATACGAGGAAAATGCCGTTCTTTGCCGGCTGGCGCAGCTTTACCGTCAGGCTAAGGAAAATGGTATCTCGCTGGAGCATTTCGAGCGGGAACGGCGGGCTTGACTGCGCAACAAAATCGGCTTCCCGAACCGAGAAGCCGATAAAATTCAGTTTTTCTTGTACTTGGGATATTTCGGATTTTTGGGGCGCTTGGGCTTTACCGAGAATCCAAAGCTGCCGATCTTCTTGCCGAGCGCGAAATAGCTCCCGTGAGCATACGCCATCAGCCCCGCCTGTTCGATTCGCAGACGTCCGCGCTCGTCCAGCAGTTCCTTCGCGATATTCACCGCGAGAATATCCGCCATGAACATATCGTGCGAGCCCAGCGGGATAATATCCGTCACACGGCACTCCATTGAAATGGGACTTTGCGCTATCTGCGGCGCTGAGATCACGCCGCTCGCCTGCGGGACAAGCTTCATTTTAGTCAGCTTATCCTCGTTTTTGCCGGATTTTATCCCGCAGTAGTCCACCTGCCGCACAAAGCTCGAGGGCATCATATTTATCACAAACTCCCCTGACCGCTTTATTATCTCGTAGGAGTTTCTCTCGCGCCTTACCGAGACGTAGGTCTTTGGCGGGTCGGAGCAGGTTATGCCTGTCCACGCTATGGTCAGCGCCGTCGGTTTTTCCATAGTTCCGCAGGACACCAGCACCGCGGGCACGGGCGACAGCATTGTCCCGCCCTTCCATTGTACTTTTTCCATGATCTTTCCTTTCGTTAGCTGTATGCTATCTTATTTCCTCTATCAGCGCGCTCTGCTTTTCAAGCTGTTCGGGTGAGGGGATCGCTTCGCCGTATCTCACCTCGTTATAGACGCCGACCATTTCTCCTATATCCTCGCGGCGGAAAGCGTTTTGCCCCTTTTGCGCGTGTATCGAGGTGGTGTCCGAGGGCAGCGGCGCGAACGCGGAGCGCGACAGTCTCAGCATAAACAGTCTGTACCCCAGGCGGAATTTTGTCCGCGGATCGGTCTCGCGGCGGAACTGCCGCAGAAGCTGCTGCTCCGAGCGGCGGCGAAAGCGCGCGGAATTCGATTTTGAGAGGGTATCGGTTACTTCGTCCGCAAAGGGTCGGGGGGATTCCCGCTTGCTCTCGCGGAAAAGCGGCGCGAAAAGCTCCCTGAAAAAGTTGATTATCTGCCTGCGGAAGCGTATTACCGCTACTATAGCCAATATCACGACAAGCGCCCAGAGTATTGTGAAAGCTGTGTTGTCGGCGGGGTCGGCAAGTCCGCCGAATGTATTTTCGTCGCTCGGCAGCGAGCCGTAATCAAGCTCAAGTCCATGATTGCGTATAAGCGAGAGAATTAGCCCCAGGAACGCGCCGATCCCCTTTACTATAAGCGTTGCCAGCGGTTTTGCCAACAGAAAGAGCGCGACGGTGGCGACGCTTATCCCCGATATAAGCATAGCGTTGTAGCCGCGCAGTCCGTGAGGCAGCACGGATTTTCCCGCGGAGCGCTGTCGGGTGCGCTGGTCGATATTTGTCTGGTTCGCCAGCAGCGAGGCGAGCACTATCATCAGCCCGAAAACAAGGCATAGCTGAGACAGCGCCGCGGAATACAGCTCGGGAGCATAGCTGAAATTCAGCATAAGACAGGTGACCACGGACGCCACGAAAAACAGCCCGAACCACCCCATGGAAAACAGGTCGCTGTACTCCTGACCGTAGGCGCGGTAGCCGCTGAAAAAGGCTATGATCCCCGCGGGCAGAGCGTACATATAGAGCATTGCCGACAGATCGAGCGCCTGCGTGAGTATAATAAACGCGGCGGTCGGCAGCAGCACGGCGGCTCTCGAAATAAATATTGCTATGGGTCTGACAGCTTTCGGGAAGTGGGCGACGGTTATTATTTTTCCCGCAAGATATCCTATCGTATAGAAAACGGTGGTCATGGCGAAAAAGGCGATATAATGCCACCATATATATTCCCCGAAGCCCGCCGCGTCCGTCAGCACGGCAAAGGGGAAGAGAGCCAGCATTCGGCACAGCAGCGCCATTTTATTCAGCAGTGTTTTTTTCATGGCAGTTCCTTATTCTCCGCTTCCGCCCGCGTAATAGCGCCGCGGAATGGTCACCACGCCGTCAAAATCCGTTTCGGATATATCCGTGGACATTACAAGGCAGTTTTTGCGCATTTCACGCAGGCGGCGGAGTATATCGGCGGTTTTGTCGGTCAGAAAGCTCGTGATAAATACTATGTCGGTGTAGTCCGTGAGATCCAGTTTATCAAAATGATCGTCGATATGCGCGCCGCACTCGTTCTTAAGCTCCGCAAGCTCCCGCAGTGCTTTCATGGTGTGTTCGTAGCCCGATGAGGGGGGAAGGAATATTCCGTCGGCGGAATTTACTGTCAGCGCTATCTCGGCGCGTGTCTGGCAGCAGTGATCCAGCAGGAATGCGGCGGCTTTGATCTGTCCCTCAAGAACGGCGAGCGGCAGCGTCTGAACGTCCGACATTACGCTGCGCTGCATATTCATTATCATCAGGAACCGCCGTTCGGTGGTGAACTCGTTGCTGTATGCCATAAGGCTGCCCGTGCGGGCGGTCTGCGCCCAGTGGATACGGTTCATCGGCTCTCTGCCGCTGTACTCCTTTGCTCCGCTTATCATAAAGGGATCGGGCAGCACGAAGCGGCGCACCGGGATATCACCTATAAACGCGTCGGAGGACAGCTCGGGAAGCTCCGCCTCGGTGGGGCGGGGGAGCACTCTCACGCTCTCGCGTATTCTGAACACCACGGCGGGCTTTATCAGTCCGAAAAGATCGCTCACCGCCAGCGAGGTGTCCTCAATGGTGAATACCCCGCGCTTTTCGCAGCGGACCTTCCATACTCGGCGGCACTTCTGATGACCTTTGAGCACGAATATTCCCGATATAAGCCCGCGCTGGTCGTCGCCGGAATCGGGCGTATGGCTCTGCCCGCGAAAGGTCAGCCAGCGGGAGCAGTTTATCTCCGTCCGTATCCAGGGCAGCGGCAGGGCTTTCGCGTTTTCTATCTCCTCGATGATCTCTATCTCGTCGCCCTCAAAGGCTTCGGGAACGCTTACGGTCAGCTTGTAGGTGAGATTTTTCAGACCCAGCCGCGAGTACAGCAAATACTGCGCCAGAAGCACTCCCGCCACTATCAGCGCCATTGCTATAAGCTCCATACTTGCACCCCCTTTTATTTTTATTGTTGATTCCTGCTATTATGCTTTTAAGTTATGTTGACAAGGAATAGGTTAAATATGTTGACGAGAAGTAAATGATTTAAAAGAATTTCCCGCACCGTGCAGTTTTCCGCGATGCGGAAAAATGCACAAGCCCTCCGTAAAAGCTCCGCTTCACTTCGTTCCGCTACGCTTTCACGGAGGCTTGCGGGAAATTCATGCGTGGGCTTTATGTTGCTTTATGGCTGAAATTTTCTTAATTCTCTTCGGTGGGAACGGGCACGCTGTCCAGTATCTGCCGCATTACCTCGTCCGCGGCGCTGCCCGCGCCTCCCTGAACGGAATAACCGTGGCATATAAGACGATGCTTTATTACATAGGGAGCGGCTATCACAACGTCCTGCGGCATCATATAATCCCGTCCCTCTATCATCGCCAGAGCGCACGCCATTCTTTTCAGCGCCGCAGCTCCGCGGGTCGACAGACCCAGCCTTACTCCCGCGTGCCTGCGCGTCGCCGCCGCCAGATCCGCTATATAAGAGCAGGCGGCTTCTCCCGCCTTGCAGCCGCCGACCTCGCGCTGAGCCGCTAAAATATCATCTTTGCCGCATACGGGAGATATGTCCACATCAAACAGGTTTTCTCCCGCGATAACACGAATTTCCTCCTCGCGTTCAGGATACCCCAGCGCAAGCCGTATCATAAACCTGTCAAGCTGCGCTTCGGGCAGCGGATAAGTACCCTGTATCTCGGCGGGGTTCTGGGTGGCTATTACAAAAAAGGGAGCGTCCATGGGTATGCTCTCGCCGTCAATGGTGGTCTGGCGCTCCTCCATACACTCCAGCAGCGCCGACTGCGTTCGGGGAGTAGCGCGGTTTATCTCGTCCGCCAACAGTATATTGGTGAACACGGATCCCTTCCGCAGCACAAACTCCTGCTCCTTCATATTATAAAAATTTATTCCCGTTATATCCGATGGCAGCAGATCGGGAGTGAACTGTATGCGCCTGAATCCGCAGTCCACCGACTTTGCCAGCGTCCGCGCGAGCAGCGTTTTGCCCGTCCCGGGAACGTCCTCGAGCAGCACGTGCCCTCCCGCGAACAGCGCCGCGCACACCAGCTTGAGCTCGGCACGCTTCCCCTTTACCGCAAGGGAAACATTATCGATCAACTTCTCCGTTAACTCTTTGATCATCTTTTTTCTCCTGATTTAAAAAATTTTTCGCACCGCGCCGAACAAGTCGGCGCTACCGCGCTCCCAAAGCTCCGCATTCGCTCCGCTTTGGGAGCTTGTTGCGAAAAATTTTGCTGCGGGGGCTTTACGCTGCACTTGGCAGGCGTTGCTTGGCTGCGTGAGTGAAGCGTTGGTCTTTGCGGGCGTTGCTTCGCTGCGGTCGCTTTATGTTGCTCTTGGCAAATGATTTAAATTTGAATTTTCCGCACCGTGAACTCAACCGCTGCGCGGTGGAGTTCACTAGCTCGCCGTAAAAGCTCCGTTTCGCTGCGCTCAACTACGCTTTCACGGCGGCTTGCGGAAAATTCCTGCGTGGGCTTTATGCTGTACTTGGCAGGCGTTGCTTTGGCTGCGGTCGCTTTATGTTGTTCTATGCATATGCTGCTTTGCTGCGGGGGCTAAGCGTTGCTCTCTGACGGCATATCCTCCGGCAGTCTTTTCAGCGTTATCACCGCGATCACCACTATCATGACCGCGCATACCGTCCAGATTATCGGCTCGGATATCATTATCCCGAAATAGCCGCCCACTTCCTTTATATCCCCGCTCGGAACGCCGTTTTTCCCGCCCAGCAGCGGAACTACCCACATGACCGTCGCGACCTTCCACAACATCTCTATGATACTTGCTATTATGGGAACAAGACTTTTCCCTAACCCCTGGAGAGCGCTGCGAAGCCCCAGCAGCAGCCCCAGACAGTAATAAAACAGCACCGCTACCCTTAAATACAGCACCGCCGTGTCTACTATCGCCGCGTTCCCCTTGGGCACGATAAGTCCCACCAGAAAATATCCGCCGAAATACACCATAGCCACCGCGATAGTTGCCCAGCCCATATTTATAAGCATTCCGTCGCGTATCCCTTTTTTTACTCGGGAGTATTTCCGAGCGCCCATGTTCTGCGAGCAGTAGGTGACAAGCGTCGCGCCTATCGCGGAAAAGGGCATTATGGTCACGCTGAATATCTTCCGCGCCGCAACGTGCGCGGCGATTATATCCTCGCCGAAGCCGTTTATGCCGTTTTGCAGGATTATCGACCCTATATCCACTATGGAATACATAAGCGCCATTCCGAAGCCCGAGCTTAACAGCTTAAGACTGCTTTCCGCCGTGAATCTGAAATCCGACGGCTTAACCATAAGAAACGGGCGGCGCTTTACCAGATAAATAAAGCACACCACCGCCGAGATAAGCTGCGCCGCCACCGTTGCCAGAGCCGCTCCCGCTACTCCCGTATGGAACGCGCACACAAGCAGCAGATCAAGCCCTATATTCAGCGCGGTCGAAATAATAAGTATTATCAGCGGGATAACGCTGTCGCCCACGGCGCGGAGTATTCCCGCCTCAAGATTATATATCAGCGTGACGACCAGCCCCGCGCCGACTATGCGCAGGTACAGCTTAGCCTCCCCGAAAATGCTCTCGGGGGTGTCCAGCGCCTTTAAAAGCTGCGTGCTGAAGCAGAACACCACGGCTATTATCACAGCCGTTATCACCGCCGAAAAGGTCATCGTCCGCGCTATGGTGCGCCGCATTTCCTTTTCGTCTCCCGCGCCGAAATTGTTGGCGATAATTATCGCGAATCCCGTCACAGAGCCGTTTACTATATTAAACATAAGCTGCACCACCGATTGGGTAGAGCCTACCGCGGCAAGGGAGCTCGTGCCGAGCTGCTGTCCTATTATGATGGTGTCCGTAAGGCTGTACGCCTGCTGAAATATATTCCCCAGCAGAAGCGGCAGCGCAAACATGATTATAAGCCTTATCGGACTTCCTTTTGTCAGGTCCTTCATTTGTTCTCCTCTGTCCTTTTATCTCTTTTTGTATTATATCACAAATTGGTGTGCCTGTCAAGGAGATATCCCGTTACAAAAGTGAATGGCGGAGCTTCGTCCGCCATTATATTTTGTATTAAATGTTGACAATAAGTAAATGATTTAAAAGAATTTCAAAATTCCCGCAAGCGATCCTCAGTCGCTCACTACGTTCGCTCCTTGCGGTCGATTGCGGGAACCGTGCTGCATTTGCCATTAAGGCAAATGCGCACTTTTTGAAATTCCGATGCGTGTGAGTTATGTTGCACTATTTCTTTTTCTTCTTGGCTATAATTGCCGCTGCGGTTGCACCTGCGGCAACTACCGCCGCCGCTCCTATCGCTATGGGTATTATCGGAACGCTGTTTTTCTCTTCGTCGGGAGCCGCGTCTGTATTATCGGGCGTTGATCCCGATGTGTTATCGGGCGCGGATTGCTCCGTCTGATTTGGAGCAGGCTCCGCAGTTTCCGCGGGTTCGTCCGCCGCCGCTCCGAGAAGCGCTATATCGCCGCCTGTTATCTCTACGCCGTCAATGCTGAACTGTCCGCTTACCACGGTTATCTTCGCGGTGTGCTGTCCCTTTTCGAGATCATGCTTGCAGTAGGCTATTTTGCGCGAGCCTACCCTTTCCGCCGTATAGCTGTCCTCGACCTTTACGCCGTCCACCTCTACCGAAATAACGTTCTCGTCCGTGTTCTTGCCCGTCACCGCAAAGCCCGTGCCCTCAAACTCGATAGTTACCTCGGCGTTTACAGAGCCGGTGGAGATGGTGCGCTTATAATCTGAATAGCCGCTCATGGTGTTGTGCGACCAGTCTCCCGCGTAGCTTACGCAGGGATCGGTGTTGTCATAGCGGGTAACATAAGTATCCGTGCGGTTCTCGTCCAGGGGAGCGGCAACAAAGTTATCAAAGCAGTTCTGATTGTAGCTGCTGTACAGAGCCGCTCTGCCCGCCGCCTGCCATGCCCATTCGGTGGTGTGCTCCGCGACAAGCTCGCCGTTTATGTAGCAGCGGAATATATCCTCGTCCGCTTCCAGCTTGATATTGTTCCAGTCGGAGCTTATCTCGGCGCTTCCCTCCTCAGCAACGTTGTTGCTGCCGAATTTGAGCACCCATTTCCCGCTTTCGTACAGGCTGAGCCACCAGCCGCTCTCGCCGCTGCTGCCCATATTATAGCGCAGACCCACGCCGGCGTAATTCTTGTCGGGGCTGTCGCTCGGAGCGAGCTTTACGTCAGCCGCGACGGAATAGTTGAACCAGCGGTCGTCGCCGAAATTCGTCACGGGGTTGGGCGTGCCGCCCCACTCCTCGGATTTGGTCTCGGGGGTTATCATCTGCATAAGCACGTTGTTTCCGTCGATATTCTGTACCTCAAACGCGCCGCCCTCGTCGGTGGTGTAGCGGGGAGCGTTTCCGCGGGAGGAGAGGTAGTCCGCGGGATAATCCGCGTATTCGTAATCGTCGGTGTAGGGCAGGGGGAGAACCTTGCTCGAAGCCGTGGGGTAGCTCTTTTCCTCGACCTCAAGCGTGGAAAGCGTTACCATCGAATAGGGCTTTACGGTCACGCTGAAGGTATAGCTGCCGCCGTTTTCCGCGGGGGTAATGGTGTCGATATGGCGGAAGTAGTTCTCGTTCCACTCGCCGCCGCTCGGTCCGCGGGTCTCCCACACGTTCACCGCGGAGGAAGCCTTGTCGAGGTTCGTTACGGTAAAATTATAGGTGATGGGGTCGGGGGTGGTGTTGGTGATAACGGTGCTGTAATCGCCCGTGGCGGGGTCTGTCGCGGTGAGATAGCTGTATGTGGCATCTACTATCGCGTGACCGTCGCCGCCCTTTTTGCCGTCGGCGTAGCAGGCGTCCTCAACATATGCCCAGCCCTTTTTGATGAACTGTCCGAAATGAAGCGACATATAATATCCGCCGTCGAGAAGATAATAGCCGCTCCAGGGCTCGTTGGCGAGTATGAGCTGCTTCTGGCAGTAGGTAACGCCGTCATAGTAGGCGGCTACCGCGGGCTGATACTCGTACAGGGTCATATATCCGCCTGAAGCCATGGTTATAATACGGTTGGCGATATCCAGAACGCCGTTTATATCCGACATTCCCGAGCCGTTGCCGTCGTAGCGCCATATTCCCTGAGCATAGCCCATAGATGAGCAGCCCTCGCTGAACCACAGCTCCTTGCCGTGCTCAGTCGCGAGGCTCTTTACGCCGTCGTTTGCCCATGAGGTGTAGTGACTTCCCAGAACGTCTATAGCGTCCATCATTTCCTCATCGTTCAGCATTACCTTGGCAAGACCCCAGGTGCCGACCTGCTCGCCCGCGACTATTTTTATTGCGGAGTAGTCATAGGGGCAGTCGGTTTCCGCCTTAAGGCGCTTGGAGAAGTATTTTATCCAGTCGTTGTCGGGGGCGCGTTCGTTTCTTACGACCGATACATAGTCGAATTTCAGACCATAGGTCTCGTATGCCGCGTCGAGAGTGCCCTTATACCATTTGTAGCGCGCGTCGTATACGTCCTCCGCGTTGGTCACCCACAGCGGCTCGCTCCAGTACAGCATATCCAGTGTGAGGTCGGGGTTTATGGATTTCGCGTCGGCGGCGAGCTGATATCCCGCGCCGCGTGTAACGTCCGCCGTTTCGTCCTCGGTGCGCATTACGTTGGGCTCTGTGCCCGAGGAGGAGTTGATGTCCGCGCCCATCTCGAGCTTAAAGTGGGACATGCACGCGCCGTCCTTGCCGAACATATAGTTCATGATCTCCCAGTACGCGTCGGGATTTTCAGCCTTATAGTCCAGCAGCAGCCGCGAGGAGTTGTTGGCGCTGATAAAGCCCGCGCCGCGGTGCAGCATGGCTTCGGTGGTCATTGCCTTTGCGCCGTCAATGGTAACGTTCATTGTCTTTTCCTCCGCAAAAGAATTTACCGTCACAGCCGACGGTACAGACAGCGCCGCACAGGCGAGCGCAGCGATGATCTTTTTGAATAATTTCATTATAATGCTCCTTTCGGGGGAGGAATCTCCCGCCGTTTTATAATCCTATTATACATTTTATCAAGGCGTTTTTCAATCTTAAATTTTTTGCGGACTATTAAAATATGAACATCGAGCAGAACAAGGGATATTAGTATAAATGATGATTTAGCGGAGCAGTTTGTTTTGTTAGATTTATTATGTAGCTCCATTCTTATGTTATGTGAAAGCGGAGCTTTCACGCGCTCGAGTCGGGGCTGACACCTTCGGGGGAGAGGGGGG
>CAZKJC010000080.1:0-10025 GCA_964552995.1 uncultured Ruminococcus sp. | reverse complement strand
GGCGGAGAGCTTTGCGGGAATGGTGGTGCTTGCCTTTGTCAATATCGGCGGCAGCGAGCTTGAATCCGCCGCGGAGGGCAGGGGATTTGTATTTCTCAATATCCGCGGATATGATGAAAACGGATTGAGCAGCGCGATAGAGAGCGCGTTTGCGGGTAACTAGAGCCGCGATATGATCTGAAAAACTGCCCGACTAAAATCGGGCAGTTTTTCAGTATAATTTCGGGAGCTTGTCGAGCGTTATTGCATGAGGGCTGTTGTAGATATCTCGCAGCGTTTCCTTGTCGGTGTACTGCTCCGATGTGACAAATCCGCCCGACCACGCCATGTAGCTCGCCCAGCCGATCTTTTCCTCAATGATAGCGTCAACGGAGGGCAGCGTACCGGTCTCACCTATAAGAACTATCTTCGGTTCATCGGTGATCTTGATGAGGTCGTGATACATATCGGCGCGGCTTGTGTGAGAATGCTCCGGCGGGTACATATCGCGGGAAATGATGTCCACGATATCATCGCCCGGGTAGCATTCTGTCTTTGTGGCGTTCCATACCCAGATAAGGTTATCAAGCCCGTGGAGATCCGTGAAGCGCTCATACATTATGCGGTGGAGTTTTTTCAGAGTGTCCCCGCCCTTAGCTGACCACCAGAACCAATCCCCCTCGCCCTCGTGAAAGGGTCGCCACAGAATAGGTATGCCCTTGTCGCGGAACGGGCGTAAAATTCCCGCCATAGTATCCATATCCGACAGCAGCGCCCTGTTTTCGGGAGTTCCCTCAATGACTGATTTTGAAGCGTCAAAATCGGTGTTTCCGGTGAAAAATGACTTGGAGCGCCCGCCCAGCGGCGAGAACCAGTGCCAGGTAAAGGTGATAAGTCCGCCGAGCTCCGCCCATTCCCAGGCTCTTTTAAGAGTGCCGTAGTTGGCGGCGACCTCCGTCATACACTCCTCGTCCGTGTCGGAATAGTTTATGTTGGGGGAGTAGGAGAGCAGCTCAAATCCCAGCAGAGCGGGCTTTTTTCCCGTTACGCTTTCGATATAGTGAAGCTCCTCCTGCGCCATGGTCTGCGTGTGCTGACCGGTGATAACTCCCTTATAGGTTATGTCGGAGAGGTATTTCATAACATTTTTTACGCATTGCTGCGCGTTTTTATTGCGGGGGATAAATATTTTGTCGCTCATAGTGACCTCCTTTAATCCATTCGCTCAAAGGGCTTGTCGGTAAGCATTTTTATCAGCGGGATAAGAATTCCGCCCACCGAGTTGCCGAGAATAACCGCGGGCAGATATATGTACGCTTCCGTTATCTTGTTTGTAAGGAAAAGGTAGAACATATCCGCTATGCAGTGATTGAATCCGCAGATGATAAATACGACTATGCAGAGCATCGTACCGACCACCTTTTCGGTGTGACCGCCGTCCTCCCGTGATATCCTCGCGTTGTCCACCGCGAGAAACATCAGCATGCCGCAGAATATCGCCAGTATAAACATACTCGGAACACTGTCACCGAGCTTGGTCTCCACGCTTGCCATTGCTTTCTCGCGCAGCGCGGGGCTTATTCTTGTAAAATTTAAAAGTAACGCATCGATAAACGTTCCGACCGCGTTGCCCAGCAGGGTAAGCAGGCACTCAAGAAGATACCGCGGCTTGCGGAGCGGGATATATCCCACCTTGCCCGTAAACAGCCCGAAGCCGAACTGGATTATCGCGAACAGCCCCAGCGAGAACAGAAGCGCGCCTATGTACTTATTATCGCAGGACAGGCTCACACAGCCGCCTATGCCGATCATCATTCCCGCGAGAACTCCCAGTGAAAACTGGGAAACTATTTTTTTGACAGTCGAATTCATAAAAAATGTCCTTTATATTTGGTATTATTGCAATTATAACACACTGATTCAAAAAAAACAACCCGTTGACTTGAAAAAAATACTAAAATATGCTATAATGTTTTTTGAGCCTATTAGCGCGGGATTGGTCAAAGTGCCGATTTCCGCGAAAGCTCGACAAATAGAACTATCGGGGGTATTAAATGAATATCAATCAGATGCTCGCAAAGGAATTTGATCTGCGGCAGGAGCAGGTAGACAATACGGTGGCGCTTATCGACGACGATAAGACTATCCCGTTTATTGCAAGATACAGAAAGGAGCAGACCGGCTCGCTGGACGACACGGTGCTGCGCGAGCTGTCGGACAGGCTTACATACCTGCGTAATCTCGAAAAGAGAAAGGAGGAGATAGTTTCCTCTATTACGGAGCAGGAGAAAATGACCGACGAGCTTGCAAAGGCGATAGAAAACGCGGTAACGCTGGTCGAGGTGGAGGACATCTACCGCCCGTTCAAGCCGAAGCGCAAGACAAGAGCCTCGGTGGCGCGTGAAAAGGGGCTTGAGCCGCTGGCGCAGCTTCTGATGGAGCAGCGCCGCGAGGTCGTTCCCGAAAAAGAGGCGGAGGGCTATGTGAATGAGGGCGTTCCCACCGTTGAGGAGGCTTTGCAGGGCGCGATGGATATAATCGCGGAGGATATCTCGGACAACGCGGAATTCAGAAAGAAGCTCAGAGAGCTGTTTTTCTCGCAGGGAGTGATAGCTTCCAAGGCGGCCGCGGAGGATTCCGACGAGGTATATAAGAATTATTTTGAGTTTTCCGAGCCTGTAAAGAAGATCGCGGGGCACAGGATACTCGCGCTTGACAGGGGAGAGAAGGAGGACGCGCTCAAGGTCACTGTGGAGCTTGCCGAGGGCGCGGGGGAGAGCCTTTGTGTGCGGGAGTTCGTAAAGAACGACGGCGCTTGCGGAGCATTGGTCAGGGCTGCCTGCGAGGACAGCTGCAAGCGTCTGGTTTTCCCCTCGATCGAAAGGGAAGTGAGGGCGGAGCTTTCCGCTAACGCGCAGGAGGGCGCTATAAAGGTGTTCGCGTCGAATCTGCGGCAGCTTATCATGGCTCCTCCCGTAAAAAATACCGTAACGCTGGGACTTGACCCGGGGTACGCCCACGGCTGCAAGTGCGCGGTGGTGGACTCAACGGGAAAGGTGCTGGACACAGCGATAGTATACCTCACTCCGCCCAGAAAGGAAACGGAGAAATCAAAGCGTATCATCGGCGATATGATACAGAAGCACCATGTTTCCACGATCGCCATAGGAAACGGCACGGCATCCCGCGAAACGGAGCAGTTCACCGCGGAGCTTATCAAAACTATCCCCGAAAAGGTCTCGTATATGGTGGTATCGGAGGCGGGAGCGTCGGTGTATTCCGCGTCCAAGCTGGCGGCGGAGGAGTTTCCCGATTATGACGTGTCGCTGCGCTCGGCGGTATCTATCGCGCGCAGACTGCAAGACCCGCTTGCGGAGCTGGTCAAGATCGACCCGAAAGCCATAGGCGTGGGGCAGTATCAGCACGATATGCCAAAGGCGCGTATGGACGAGGCTCTGAAAGGCGTTGTGGAGGACTGCGTGAACTCGGTGGGAGTTGATCTGAACACCGCGTCCTATTCGCTGCTGTCTTATATTTCGGGCATCAACGCGGCGGTGGCGAAAAATATAGTCGCGTACAGAGAGGAAAACGGAGCGTTCACCGACAGAAAGCAGCTTTTAAAGGTGAAGAAGCTCGGCGCTAAGGCTTACGAGCAGTGCGCGGGATTCCTGCGAGTTCCGGGCGGTAAAAATTTGTTGGACAACACAGGCATTCACCCCGAATCCTACGAAGCCGCGAAAACTCTTATTGAAAAGTGCGGGATAGAGCCGGAGGAGCTAGGCAACGGCGAAAAGGTGCGTAAAAAGGTACGCAGCGTAGGGCTTAAGAATATTTCGGAGGAAACGGGCGCGGGACTTCCCACCCTGTCGGATATAGTAAAGGAGCTTGAAAAGCCCGGGCGCGACCCCCGCGACGAGCTTCCGCCGCCGCTGATGAGAAGCGGGGATATCATGGAGATAAAGGACCTTAAGCAGGGCATGGAGCTTGTGGGTACGGTGCGGAATATCGTGGATTTCGGCGCGTTTGTGGATATCGGAGTGCATGAGGACGGACTGGTGCATATCTCGCGCATGAGCGACAGGTTTGTAAAGCACCCGTTGGACGTTGTAAAGGTCGGCGATGTGGTAACGGTGTGGGTTTATGATGTGGACGTAAAGCGCGGGCGCATTTCCCTTACGATGAGGAAACGGGACGTTGGGGGAAATAAGCGGGATTAGGTCGGAGAAGCGCTGAAAGAAAATCGACAAACCTCTTGACACAGTTGAATAAATGTGGTATAATATACCAAGCAACACAATATCCGCGGATAGGAGCAGCGCGGGCAAAGGCAACATTTCACCCAGGCAGCCAAGCAGCGCAAGCTAAGAGCAGTGTAAAGCCCGCGCAGCAAAGAAATGCAAGCCAAGAGCAGCGCAAAGCCCGCGCAGCAAAGCAACGCAAGCTAAGAGCAGCGTAAAGCCCACGCAGGGAAATTTTCCGCGAGAGCCCGTGAAAACGGAGCGCCAGCGGAGTTTTTGCGGGCGGGTCGCGGAAAATTTTTTAAAATAGGAGGTTAATATGAGCATTGAAGAGATAGTAAAAGGCGCAAGGGAAACGATGAGCAAGGTCGACGTATCGGGGGTGAATTTCCTGGCGGTACAGGTGAACCTTACGGGGGAGAACGGCGGAGTTTTTTATATTGAGATAAAGGACGGCAAGGTGAATGTCGAGCCTTACGAGTATAATGACAGAAGCTGCGGTATCACGATAAGCCCCGATAATTTCGCGAAGCTGATCGCGGGGAAGCTCGATCCTGTGATGGCGTTCACAACGGGCAAGCTCAAGGTGGACGGCGACGTCGGAAAGGCGCTGGAGTTCTCAAAGCTGCTTAAGTAAGGTGATCCCGCAGTCGGTGTGACTGCGGGATATTTATCGTTGACAAAGCGGGATCTATATGTTCCTTACGGGCGATCGCGGCGTTTTGGCGGGGCTTGATTTTTATGCCGAAAACCACCGAGTTTTTGCTGCATGGCGATCTTGCGGATAGCTGCCGGAAAGAATAGATTATTTCGCGCAACGCGTTATAATAAATAACTATGAAAGGAAGATATGATATGAACAATAAAATTACAGTATTTACCAAATCGAGGAGGGCTGTAAGACCCTCCTAAGAAAACAGGAGGATCATATGTACGATATCATTTTTAAGGAGATCACCAAGGAAATTGAGGATCAGATCGTTGATACTTGGGGAGACTGGGTAATAAAATACGGCTGTCTGCATTACGGAGAGGGCTGTTATTCCTTAGCCGCGCTGTATGGCGGCGAGCCCGTTGGGTTTATTTCTGCTTACCCGCTGCGGTTTCCCGAACCGTTGCAGGAATATTGCGACGCTTATATTGACGATATTGAGGTGCGCGAGGATTTCAGAAAACAGGGTATAGCAAGTAAATTACTCTTAATGACCGAACAGTGGGCAAAGTCGCATGGGTATCGTCAGATAAGGGCGTGGAGCTCGGACGACAAAACGGAAGCACTCGGAATGTGGTATGCTTTCGGTTACGGAGTGTGTCCCGCTGTAATGCGCGGCGAATGCGTGGTAAAGGAGTTTGTCGGAAAGCCGATATACGGCTTCTATGTCGTAAAAACCTTATGATATCAGTTAAACGAGCCGCCCTTCGGGGCGGCTCAATTTGTACAGCGGATCATCGCGGGCTCGTAGCACTCCAAGCGGATATTTAGCATACGTATTATTTCCAGCTCGTCCACGGCGTCGGTTAGGGCGTTGTGGAGCTCGTTGTAGCCCGCGCTGCCGCTCAGCATTCGGTAAATGCTCTCAACGCCGTAGCCGCGCTTTAATTTACCGGTGGAGTAACACTCGTCGGCAGGGATTTTGGGGTTGAACTGCCGATAAGCCGCGAGTCTCATGATATCATACCAATTGAGGTATTGAAGCTCGGGGAGATGGCGATAGTCAAACAGGGCGTTGTAGGCGAACATTGCGGAAACGCCGTGCCCCGCGAGAAAAGCGGAGATATCGTTGACAGCCGCGGCGCGGGAGCACTCGAGATCGGGCTTTATACCCTTTGCGTATAGGGTGTGGGAGTACATACCGCCGTGATATTTAAGGGGGGTGAGTATGTAGTATCTTTTGTCGAGGAGCTTAAAGTCCTCGGTGGCAGCAACGGCTATTCCTATCGACATGACCTCGTCGCTCCAGGTGGTTTCGGTGTCAATTACGGCAAATCGGTTCACGGCTGTCTCCTTTGGTGTCGGGGGGGTTCTTATTCTCTGTTGATATTATAGCATATACCCGGATAAAAATCAAGCCGTGAAACTCGCCGCATAAACAAAAACTATCACCATCACCGACAACGATATGGGTTGTGCATTAAAACAAAATATTTCTGAATAATTGCTTTATAAAGCGGCAAAATAAAATCAGCCAAAACAATGTGATTTTCAGCAAAAAAGGAGTTGAAGTAGTTCAGTGATCGAATCGGATACAATAAAGCTGCTGAGGGAATGTGATGCCGGAATAACAATGGGTGTTTCATCTATCGATGATGTTCTGGAATACGTACGCGATAATAAGCTTCGCAAATCCCTTGCGGACTGCAAAGACGAACATGATAGGCTGAAAGAAGAAATTCAGGTTCTTTTGGATGAATATCATGATGACGGAAAAGAGCCCAATCCAATGGCGAAAAGTATGTCATGGGTGAAAACAAATGTTAAACTGATCATGAATGAGTCGGACGAGACTATCACCGATCTGATGACAGACGGATGTAATATGGGGGTAAAGTCACTTAACAAATACCTGAATCAGTATAAGGCAGCCGATGAAAAAACCAAGGACATTACAAAACGGCTGATAAATCTTGAGGAAAAACTCGCCGTCGATATCCGCTGCTTTTTATAAAAACATACAGCCGTTGAAATCCCGATTTCTCCGAGAGAATGGGAATCAACGGCTGTTTTTGGCAGGGTAAAAGTATTCGGTGTTTTTAATTTAATAGCCTAAAATGGCTTCACAAAACGGATTATGTGGCATCGTTATCAAAAGGACTATAGCCAAGAAAAATGTTATACAGGAGATCGACACCGAGCGTTTTTCACGGCTTTGCGAAGCGAAATCGCGGACGGCTGTCCGTGAAGTGAAAAACGCGCCTGGCAAAGAGCTTTCGTAGTCGCCGCAAAGCGGCGTGCGCGAAAGCCTTTGCGTTGAACAAAATCCCCCCTTGCTTTAAAAAGGGGGATTTTGTTCAGCTGGTGGTCGGAGTGACAGGATTCGAACCTGCGGCATCCTGCTCCCAAAGCAGGCGCGCTACCAACTGCGCCACACCCCGAAAACTTACCAAACTATTATACAATAAAAAAGCGGATTTGTCAAGTGCATTAGGGGGAAAAAAGACAAATAATACGAAAAAACCTGTATTATTTCTTAAAAGTTACAAAAAGGACTTGATTTTTTTGGCAAAATATGCGACAATATAAAGTAAGTGGTTTTTTGCGAGGTGTTTTGTAAATTGACAGAAAACCGCCGGATCAAAGATCATCGAATAACGTTGTAAGGAAGTTGAATAATGGCTCAGTTTTTTAATTTCAAGGAGGACTATTACGGTCTTACCGAAAGTGAAATAGAGAAAAATAGCGCGCTTTACGGATTTAATATATACACAAAGAACGAAAAGGTGATGAAAGGCTACACGCCGCTTAATGTGCTGCTTTCCCCGTCGTTTATACTTATGTTTGTGGCGGGAGTGCTGTGCTTTTTCGGCGCGGGGATAGGTCAGGGGATCGCGGCGCTGCTGCTGGACTTTGCCTATGCGGCGGCGGAGATATATTTCGGGATTGCCTCCGACAAGCGCCTTGCGGAGATCAAGGAGTCCACGGATATCAAATTCCGGGTCATACGCAACGGCAAGCTGGAGTTTGTTGAAAAGGAATATATCGTTCCGGAGGACACCATAGTAATACAAACGGGCGAAAGAGTCCCCGCGGACGCCTATGTGCTGGAGAGCCGCGATCTTACAGTGGACGAGAGCATTTTTACGGGAGTAAACAAGCCGGTGGCGAAATACGCGGGAGCTATCACCAAGGGAGAGCTGAGCCCCAAGTTCGTATACAGCGGAACGACCGTGCTCACGGGAGTGGCGATATGCAGAGTGAGCGCAATCGGAGTTGACACTAAGCTCTACCAGAAGCTCGGCGAGCAGAAGAACCGCCACGGCTACTATACCGAAACGGAAAAATTTGTTCACAAGCTCGTGCCGCTGTGCAGCATAGTCGCTACGGTCATCACGCTTGTAACCGTGATCGCGGGTATAGTTACCGAAAAGGAGCTTATCCCGAACGCTCTGCGCGGTATAACGATAGGCTTGTGCTTCCTGCCGACGGGAATTAGCACGGTAATGCGCGTTTATTACACCAAGGGTGCCTCGGATATGCTCAAGAAAAGCGCGGTCGTCAAGAGTCTGTGCGATATAGAGCGCCTGAACAGCCTTTCGGTTCTCTGCGTGGAAAAGGAGGGAGCGATCTCCAAAAGCCGCGTGGAGGTTCGCGGAATGTACGCAAAAAGCGACGAGCTGCTGTACAAGGTAGCCGCGCTCGCCTGCGAGCAGAACACCGCCGATCCGTCGGAGCGCGCGCTGCTGGTGAAAGCGTCCTTTTTTGATGAGAACATCTCGGATATGTATACCGAGAATACGCTTATTGAGCGTATTCCCGAAACAAACGAGATAATGAGCGGAGCGCTGTGGGACGTGGGAGGCTCAAAGCTGTACTGCATAAAGGGAACTCCGGAGCAGATACTTCCGCTGTGCAGACTTCACGGCGATCAACTCTACTCCGCGCAGAAGAAGTATTCCGATTATTATGCCCAGGGGTACAGCGTTCTGGCGTTCGCCTGTGCGGACGCTCAGCAGGGCGATATGGACAGCACCGCGGGCTTCGCCTATGTGTTTGTGGGATTTGTCGCGTTTTCGGCGCCGCTGCGCGAGAGCGTTTCGACCGCCGTAAAGACCTGCCGTCGGTCGGGAGTGCGTGTGGTAATGCTTACGGAGGATAACCCCAGCGTTGCCGAGGCGGTGGGCAAGATGATAGGTCTTTCGGGACACAAGGCGGTAACGGGCAAGCAGATATCCGATTATGTGAAGTACGGCGGGGAGCTTGATTTCGGCGCGGACGTATTCGCGCGGGTAACGCCGGAGCAGAAGCTGTATATTATCGATCAGCTCCGCAAAAGGGGCGAGGTCGTGGCTATGACGGGGACACGAACCACCGACGCGGACGCTATGAATATGGCGGATATCGGGATAACCATTTCCCAGCACACCGATGGCAGCACATATGAATCCGCCGATATAATAATGAACGACGACAACTTCAGCTCAATAGCCGACTCCATAGCCGCCGCCCGACAGATACACCGTAATATAAAGCGGGCTTTCGCGGTAATAATTTCGGGGTATATCTCGCTGATACTTCCGACGGTGATAAACGCGTTCAGCTCCAAGCAGCTTTTTCTGAATCCGCCGCTGCTTGCGCTGCTAAGTATGGTCATATTGCCGATAGCGGCTCTTGGGTATATCGGGAACCGCTGCGACATAAAATCTAACATGCCCCCCTCGGAATTTTTCATGAACCAGCGGCTCAATCTGCCTTTTCTGGGGGAGATCACGCTGATGGGCGCTCTTACGGGCGCGGTCACGGTGGCAACCTATCTGATAATGTATCACGAAACGCAAATAAATTATGCGAGAAGCTGCGCGCTTATTTCCTTCAGCTTCTGCACGGCGTTGTTTGAGCTGCTCAGATTATCTCCGAACAAGCCGTTCCCCGCACTGAAAGCAGCGGGAAAAATACCGCTTATCTGCGCTGCGGCGACCGTTCTGCTGCCTCTGCTTCTTATCTACATACCATTTGTCAATTCCGCGTTCGGGCTGGCTGATGTGGATATTGCCGCGGCAATAATCTGTGTTATTACGGGGCTGCTGCCCAGCGTGATGTATTTTGTGATAAAGCATTTTATCAAATTCAATTAGATTGGACATAGCATATGA
>CAZKJC010000079.1:9483-10048 GCA_964552995.1 uncultured Ruminococcus sp. | reverse complement strand
AGTGAGCGGAGTATGGCTGGCGGAAATTTTGAAATTCTCATTTAAATCATTTGCTTCTCGTCAACAATTTATACACAGACCGGAGGTTTTTATGGCTTTCTTAGAGGTAAAGGGTATCGAAAAATCCTTCGGCAAGACCGAGGTGCTCAAGGGTATCGATCTCGCGATGGAAAAGGGCGAGGTGCTGGCTATAATCGGCTCGTCGGGCAGCGGCAAGACCACGCTGCTGCGCTGCCTTAATTTCCTGGAGACTCCCGACAAGGGGAGCATTTCGGTAAACGGCGACGTGATGTTCGATCATAATGAAGCGCCCTACTCCGACAGCGCCAAGCGCGAAAAGCGCCTGCATTTCGGGCTGGTGTTCCAATCATTCAACCTTTTTCCGCAGTACAATGTTCTGAAGAATATCTCCCTCGCGCCCGAGCTGCGGAGGATAAGGGGCAAAAAGCTCTCAAAGGCGGAAAAGAAGCAGATACGCGCGGAGATCGACGATAACTCCCGCAGACTGCTGGAAACGGTCGGGCTCGCCGCCAAAATGGAAAATTATCCCTGCGAGCTGTCCGGC
>CAZKJC010000079.1:0-9473 GCA_964552995.1 uncultured Ruminococcus sp. | reverse complement strand
GGCGGTCAGCAGCAGCGCGTGGCGATCGCGCGGGCGCTGGCTCTCGATCCCGATATACTTTGCTTTGACGAGCCGACCTCGGCGCTCGACCCCGAGCTTACGGGCGAGGTGCTCAAGGTCATAAGGGAGCTGAAAAGCTCCGACCGCACCATGATCGTGGTCACTCACGAGATGAATTTCGCGCGCGGAGTGGCGGATAAGGTCATTTTTATGGCGAACGGCGTTATCGAGGAATACGGAGATCCCGACGAGGTGTTCGGAGCTCCCAAAAGCCCTATCACTAAGGCGTTTCTGGAAAAGTCGCTGGAAAATATTTGATATGCGTCCCCTTTGTTACAGATCAAAGGGGATCGCTTTTTATATAAAATCAAATTTGGGCGTAATTTTTCTTAAAAAATCTTAACGGCGGTTGACAAAACGTGGTTTTAATGATACAATTAGATTATGATAGGAGCGAGGGGGTGTCCGACGATATGATAGCCGTTAATTTATACTACACGGGCGAAAACGGAAATGCCCGAAAATTCGCCGAGGAGATGGAGCGCGGCGGCACTGCCGCTTTGATCCGTTCGGAAAAGGGCAATCTGCGGTATGAATATTTTTTCCCCATGAGCGATCCCGAAACCGTCTTACTTATAGATATTTGGGAAGATCAGGCGGCGATCGACGCGCATCACTCGTCGCCGATGATGACGGAAATAGTGCGGTTAAGAGAGAAATTCGGACTTCGCGTAAGGGCGGAGAGATTTATCACCGACGCCGACGGAATACCCGAATCCGATATGAAATTTATTGAAAAATAAAGGCAACACCACACAAGGACCGCGCCGCGCGCTTTGCACAGTGTTGCCAAAAGCCGGCGTTAAAGAGGTAGAAATGAACAAGATAATTCGAGCAGCAGCGGGCGTTCTGCTTATGGCGGCAATGCTGTTTATATCAGTGCAGTCCCCGAATAAAACGGAGGCGGTCGTTCCCGCGCTGAACAGCGCTGCTACGGTTACGGACGTTAAAAACACTTTGATTATCCGTGAAAACACCACAATTTCCGAGAATGAGACCCTGTATGTGCGGAATGGCGGAAAGCTGTACATAATGGACGGCGTGAAGCTTACCGTCGACGGAAAGCTGAAATGCGCGGCGGGCGGCGAAATATATATTCGCGGTACGCTTAATTCCAAAAGCGGCTCATCTGTTTCGATATCGGGAAAGATGAAGATACTAAGTATGGGCAAGCTGAACCAGAAGGGTAAGCTCAGCATAAATTCCGCGGGAGTTATCAAGGGATTGGGCAGCCTTAACGTGAGTGATTTCGGCGATATAAGCTGCGCCGGAACGGTCACCGCTAAGGTCAATGCACCCAAGCCCGTTACCAAGGACGGTATCACCACGGTGGGCGGGATCGTCATCGCCAACAAGGAAATAAGCCTGCCAGAGGACTTCGGCAGCGGTCTGGACAGGAGCGCCTACAACGCATTTGTAAAAATGAAACGTGATTCGGGCTTTGATATGAGCATTGTTTCGGGCTTCCGCTCCTATGAAAGACAGGTGGAGGTTTTCGAGTACTGGTGCGAGGTGGACGGCGAGGAAAAGGCGAGAATGGATTCGTCCGTTCCCGGGCACAGCGAGCATCAGACGGGCTTTGCGATCGACGTTTCCTCACTGGAGCAGTCCTACGGCGATACCGCCGAGGGCAAATGGGTGGCTGCAAACTGCTACAAATACGGATTCATTGTCCGCTATCCCAAGGGCAAGGAGGATATCACGGGCTACGCCTACGAGCCGTGGCACCTGCGCTACCTCGGAACAAGCACCGCAAAGCTGGTGCATGACAGCGGGCTTACCCTGGAGGAGTTTCTGGGGTTGGCATAATTAAAATGCAGCTCTGAGCCTGTAATGCTTTTAAGTTATGTTGACGAGGAGTAAATGATTTAAAAGAATTTCAAAATTCCCGCAAGCACGTTCCGTTCGCTGCGCTCACTTCACGCGATTGCGGGAACCGGTCATCGTTTGCCATTAAGGCAAACTCGACCTTTTTGAAATTCCGATGCGGTGGGATTTTGCGGATCGTTTTGAATGCTCCTTAATGCGTGGGCGTTATGTTGATTTTAGCAGGCGTTGCTTATGCTGACCGATTATTGAGTGCAATAACCCTTTAAATAAACTTAGAGCCGCGGTAAACCGCGGCTCTCGTTATTATGTTTATTCCGCCGAAAGCATTGCCGAAGCTATGTCCGCGCCGTTCTCGTGAACGATTATATATAAATAGCCGTCCTCGGTCGTGCCGTTTACCGTGCCTGCCGCGGAGGGTTCCTGATCGGGGTAGAAAGCCGCGTCATTCTTTATATACTCAAAATGCGCGTCAAACACCGCCTTGAGATCGTCCTCTTTTCCCGCGACGGGCTTTGCGATGACTACCTCGTTAAGGTTCGCACTGATAAGCTGGTTTGAGAGATAATAATCCTCGCACATACTCAGGTCGATACCGAAAAACATGGTCGCAAACTCGGGATCAACAACGTCCATCATAGCGGGCCACTCGTCAGCCTCCATTGCCGCAGCTCCCATTTTGGCAGCTCTGCCGTTGGGATCGGGGAGATCGAACTCGATCTCCGATGTACCCCCCGACGGATCGTCGGAGGAGGTGCCGGAATTCTCGGCTGTACCGCTTGTATCGGAGTTGTCGGAGTTATCTGTGCTGTTGGAATTGTCCGAGCTGTCGGATACGTTGGTGCTGCCGGAGTTATCCGAGGAATTATCGTTGTTTGTGCAGCCGCTTATACCAACGGTCAGCATAGTCAGAGCGATTACTGTTGTAATGAATTTCTTCATTAAGTATACTTCCTTTCTCTGTGCGGCTCTTTCGAGCCTTTTTCTTTTTATTTCCACTGCCGAAGCAGCTTTAATCAAGTCCCATATTTTTTCTGAGAGCCGAGGGGAGCGTCATGCTCTTGTCCCGCCATGGGATATCCTCCAGTGTTATTACCCGCTCGTCATTGAAAACGCGGCGGATAAACTCCTCGTCCATATACTCGGGATTTGGCGTCGGATAACCGTTTTCATCGAGAACGGGCTTTCCGCGCTCTCCCGTTTTATATACGAAGTGCCCCCACCAGGGCAGCCACCAGAGCCAATCCGCGCCGTCCTTAGCCATTTCGTCGGGGTCGGGAATACTGCCGCATTCGCTCAGCGCCGCGGGCTTTCCCGCCGTGTAGCCTGTGACCTCGCGGAATTTCTCTATCTGCGAAGCGTGGGTCGGGACTTCGGGGTAAATATCTTCGCCGACGATATCGAAGGTGTTCGGATTTACCGCCGCATTTATAGTCTGTCCATTCCACACCCAAATTAAATTGGTGAGTTTATGGAAATTCATAAATCTGTCAAAAATCGTATACCATAGCCTTTTATAGGCGGCGATGCACTGCTCGCTGCGGCAGCCCCACCAGAACCAGCCGCCGTTGGCCTCATGCAGAGGACGCCACAGCACCGGTATATCCTCCCGCTCAAACACCTTAAGCGCCCGCGCCACCATGTCGATCTCGCGTAACACGAAATCATTTTCGGGAGTTCCGTCGGTCACAGCGCGTACAAGATCAAAGCTCGTCTTATTGGGATAATCCGTATCTTTATAATAAAAGGAGCTTTTTTTGTGGATATCCTCCATATCGTCGGGAGCGTACCAGTGCCAGCACATGGTGAGTATCCCGCCGCAGCTCCTGCCCCACTCAAGGGCGCGGTTGATCTGATCGTACCCGCCGCCGAGACCGCTGATCCCCATAAAATCGTATCCGCGTATCGCGGGGAGCTTCCCGCAGGCTCTGTAATACACGATATCCTCAAGCTCGTTCCGGAACAGATACTGCTGACCCGAAATATACTTTTTCCCGCGGCATTCCTTAAGAAACTCATACAGCCGCTGTGTATTGGGCGTGGGGTTTTCCGTGACAAGCCTGTCACGGTCGGGGGAGTGGTCCAGCGCTTTTTCCAGCGCCGCAAAATCGGTTTTATATTCCATGCTTTCCTCGCTTTGCCGAATCCGTAAAGTCCTATTTATTATACTATACGGATTTGAAAAAAGCAATAGCGAAATCCACCGTTTTCCATAATATTTTATCTGTTTTGTTGGCTATTATGCCGGTGAAAATTCTGGAATCATTTTGGCGGCATAATCCCCACGCATCGGAATTTCAAAAAGCGGCGCGTTTTGCTGAATGGCAAAACGCTGCCCGGTCCCGCAATCGCTCGCAGTGAGCGCAGCGAACGGAGAGTGCTTGCGGGAATTTTGAAATTCCTTTAAATCATTTGCTTATTGTCAACATAACCCAAAGCATATCGGCACAGATCAACATTTTATATACAAATTGATATTGTTTTGTTGAAAATTACTGTTTTGTTTGTGTAAAATTGTACAAATATATCTCTTGCAATTTCGTTGAAAATATGGTAAAATATTTATATAAATATTTTACAGGAGGATATTATGGTAAGATCAAGAACAACTAAGGCTGTCTCATTTGTGCTGACGGTCGTTATGCTTTTGGCGCTATCCACCGTTTTCTGCTTTGACAGAGCCTACGCGGATTACGACGGTGAGTGGGAGTACTCGGTTTCGTCGGGGACCGCGACGATAATCAGCTATTCGGGGACCGGCACCGAGGTCTCCGTGCCCGCAAAGCTGGGCGGAGTGTCGGTGGTCGCCGTCAACGGTCTGGCTCAGAATAACTTTAAACAGAAGATCACCTCGATCTCCTTTGCTTCGGGTATACGGGAGATCGGCGCGAACGCTTTCAACGGTTATACCGCGCTTACAAAGGTCTCTCTTCCCGATACGCTCCAGACTATCGGCGCGAACGCGTTTTTCGGCTGCTCGTCGCTTACGGCTATTACTCTGCCAAATTCGGTGAATAAGATTGGAAATGGCGCTTTCTCCGGATGCACATCTATGTTAAGCGCTAACTTATCAAGTCAGATAAGGGAGCTGCCCTCTAAAGTCTTCGAGGGCTGCTCCAAGCTGTCCACTGTTAATCTTCCAATTTATCTGACCTCTATTGGTGATTCTGCTTTTGCTAGCTGCTCAATGCTGACAACACTGGCTATACCAGACAGTGTTACGTCTATTGGTTCAGGTTCTTTTTCCGATTGCACAAATTTAACTACGGTGAATATACCCTATTCCCTATCGTCTATCGGAGATTACGCCTTTCAGAAATGTATATCTTTAGACTCAATATTTCTTTGTAACAGTATAAAGACTATTGGTGAGGATGCCTTTTCGGGATGTTCTTCGCTTAGGGAAGTATACATAGCTCCTTCTATAAATAAGATAGGTACCAGCGCATTTGCCAACTGCGGAAACATGGAAAAAGTCGTTTTCGGTGGAGATTATATCAACATCACTAATGCTTTTGGAGTTGTTATGCCTGGAACGGTTTACTATCCATCCAAGTTCGCGACAAACTGGGAAAGTTATAGCAAATCCCGCAAGGCTTCCTACAGCGCGCCCACGTCGGTCGCCGTAAGCGGTGATACCGCATTGACCGTGGGTAAAAGTGTCAGCCTTAAAATAACCGTCAACCCCACCTCGGGCGAATTCAGCGATGTATATAAGATATACAGCTCCAACAACACGGTGGCTACCGTAAACGAAAGCGGCAAGGTGACCGCCAAGGCGGCAGGCTCCGCCGATATCACCGTATTGGCGGCAGGCGGAGTTTCAAAGACCGTTAAGGTCACGGTATCTCCCGATGTTCCCGAGGGGCTCACCGCAACCACAAAATCCACCAGCTCGATCGATCTGACATGGAAAGCGACAAAGGGCGCAACAGGCTATAATATCTACCGCGCGTCCACCAAGAACGGAAAGGTGAAGAAGATCGCGTCGGTTCTTGACACCAGCTACACCGATAAGGGTCTGAAAAAGGGAACAACATACTATTATGTAGTTGCGGCGTATGTTACGGCGAATGGCTCCGAGGTAGTTTCCGAGTACAGCAGCAAGGTTTCCGCTGCTGCTGCTGCTCCCGCTCCCTCTACGGTTACTGCCAAGAAGTCCAAGTCCGGCACCGCGGTCATAAAGTGGTCAAAAGCTACGGGGGCTTCCGGTTACGAGGTATATATAGCGCCCAAGGGCGGCAAGTTCACCAAGGCTACTACAATAACCGATCCCTCTAAGCTGAGTTACACGAAATCGGGACTTACAGCGGGCAAGACATATAATGTAAAGGTTCGCTCTTATATTACGGTCAGCGGGAAAAAGGTTTACAGTTCCTATTCCAAGACCGTATCGGTAAAAGTATAACAACATAACTTAAAACATACAACGAAGCCGGCACGAAAGCGCCGGCTTCGTTGTATGTATATATGTTGATCTAAGCTAATAATGCGGTTAAGTTATGTTGACGATTAGCAAATTATTTAAAAAATTTCAAAATTCCCGCAAGCGATCCTCAGTCGCTCACTATGTTCGCTCCTTGCGGTCGATTGCGGGAACCGGTCATCGCTCGCTGAACGCTCGCTCGACCTTTTTGAAATTCATGCGCGGGCGTTATGTTGCGGACTTTTTATATATTAAAGTGAAACAGACATTATCGCGTGATCTCCGTTTCGACCTCGCCGGCGGCTTTGAACCCGCTGTGCCTCGAGGGCATACAGAATCCCGCATAAAGCCTGAATTTCCCGCCGCGCACAGCTCTCACGCCGTTTTCGTCGACGGTTTCAAACGCGCTTTCATCAAGGGGGAGAGTTACGGTCGTGCTCTCGCCCGCTTTCAGAGCTATACGCTCAAAGCCGCACAGACTGCATTTCGGCGCGCCCTCCGTGTCGGAGCTGATGTATAGCTGTAACACGTCCTCAGTGAAACGATCCCCGACGTTGGCGACGATCACTTCAACGCTGCCCGCCGAGTACTTTATGCCGCGGCATTCAAAGCGGGAGTAGGTCAGACCGAAGCCGAACGGGTACAGAATGTTGTCGGCGGAGCAGTAGCGGTAGGTGCGGTCTTTCATGGAGTAATCGGTGAATTCGGGGAGCTTGTCGGCGCTTTTGTAGAAAGTCACGGGCAGCTTTCCCGAGGGTGAGATATCCCCGAAAAGTATCTCGGCGAGAGCCGTACCGCCGCACTGCCCGGGATACCACATATCAATGAGCGCGTCACAGCCGCACTCGATATTGACGGAGCTTCCCGCCGCCAGAACGACCACGGTGGGCTTGCCGACGGCTCTTACCTTTTCAAGGAGTATCCGCTGACTTTCGGGCAGACGAAGATCGCTTTTATCGCCCGAAGAAAACTCGTTGCCCGTGTCCCCCTCCTCGCCCTCAAGGGTAGCGTCCAGACCCAGACAGAGTACCACGGCGTCGGCGCACTCCGCCGCGGAAAGGGCTTCCGAAAGCCTGTCGCCCGCCCTGACAAGTCCCTGCGTCCTGTCCTTGAAGAGATGGCAGCCCTCCGCATACAGCACGCGTCCGTCAAACCTGTCCTGAATGCCCTCCAGAAAGGTCACACAGCGGTCGGCGGTACCGTTGTAGTTGCCGTAGAGAGCCGCGCGGCTGTCCGCGTTCGGACCTATTACGGCAAGTGTTCGTATCTCGCGGGAGAGGGGGAGAACGCCGTTGTTTTCCAGCAGTACCGCGGATCTTTCCGCGCATTCCAGCGCCGCGGCTTTGTGCTCCGCGCAGGCGACTTTTTCATAGGGGATATCGTCATACTCCGTTTTGTCGAGCTGCCCCAGGCGTATTCTTGTGCGGAGCGCGTGAACGCAGGCTTTTCGGATATCCTCGGGAGCTATCAGTCCCTGCTTGAGCGCCGAGAGCAGGTGCAGATAGGTGCTTCCGCAGTTCACGTCGCAGCCCGCCTTAAGTGCCATTGCGGCGGATTCGGGAGCGGTGGCGGTTATCATATGGTGGGCGTGAAAATCCTGTATAGCCCAGCAGTCCGACACGAAATAGCCGTCAAAGCCCCATTCCACCAGCTTCTTGAAAAGAGCGGAGCTCGCGCAGGCGGGCTCGCCGTTTACCCGATTATAGGCACCCATAACGCCTTCGACATGCGCGCGCGTGACCAGAGCTTTGAACGCGGGGAGATAGGTCTCCTCCATATCCTTCGGAGAGGCGGCGGCGTTGAACTCATGGCGGAGCGCTTCCGGCCCGCTGTGTACGGCGAAATGCTTCGCGCAGGCGGCGGTGGCAAGATATTTCCCCTCGCCCTGCAAGCCCTTTACCATTTCCACGCCAAGCTCCGATGTGAGATAGGGGCACTCGCCGTAGGTCTCGTGTCCGCGCCCCCAGCGCGGGTCGCGGAAAATATTGATGTTGGGCGTCCACAGCGTCAGACCCTTATAGATGTCGCAGTCGCCGTGCTTTTGGGCGGCGTTGTATTTCGCGCGGGCTTCTGTCGCTATGATAGTTCCGACCCGCCGCATAAGCCCTCTGTCAAAGGCGGCGGCAAGAGCTATCGCCTGAGGGAATACGGTAGCCGTGCCCGCCCGCGCGACGCCGTGAAGCCCCTCGTTCCACCAGTTGTAGGCGGGAAGCCCCGCGGAGGGGATAGGGGGAGCGTCATAACATAGCTGCTCCGCCTGCTGCTCGGTCGTGAGAGTATCCGCAAGAGCCTCGGCGCGCTCCTGCGGCGAAAGCTCGCTGTTTGTATAGTTCATGAAAGACCTCCTTTGCGTTGATAGGATAATTATAGCATAACGCGGCGATTTTTTCAACAGAATAATAAGAATAATGTCACGCGCTTGCTGCGGATCGGAATATAGCCGTAAAAGCCGCCGATTTACCCTTTGATTTTCGTATTGACTTTGCAGCGGATTTGTGGTATTATAAATAAAAAGGGGCGATCCCCGAATCGAAAGGAAACAGTCTATGGACGCTATTATATATGAGAGCAATTCGGGATTTACGGAGCGCTACGCGCGGCTTCTTTCCGAAAAGCTGGGCAAGCCCGCTTATTCCTCAAGGGAGGCGGCTTCAAAGCTCGCCAAGGGAGCGGAGGTCATCTATCTGGGCTGGGTGATGGCAAACCAGGTGTGCGGACTGAAAAAAGCCGCCCGCCGCTGGAATGTAAAGGCGGCGGGAGCAGTGGGTCTGTACCCTGTGTCGGAAACCAATAACAACGTTCTTATCGCCAAAAACAAGCCCGAATTTCCCCTGTTCTACCTGCGCGGCGGGCTGGACTACTCAAAATTGAAGGGCATGAAGAAAAAGCTGCTTCTGATGATAAGGGATAATCTGGTGCGTGAGAATAACCCCGAAAACGATGAGCTTGTAAAGGTTCTGACCGACGGCGGCGATTTCGTTTCGGAGGAGAATCTGACGGGGATACTGGCGTTCGCGCTTATGCTTTAAAAAATCGGGAGCGGTTTTGCTCCCGATTTTTGCTGTTATTGCTAAATAAAAAGCCGCTGTCCGCGATAAACTAATTATCCCAATCGTCGGGAATGAGGTCGATCATGCCGAATTGTCTCAGGAAAAATCTG